>CBDUEF010000034.1:0-13672 GCA_965366095.1 uncultured Cypionkella sp.
CTTCTACCCGCTCGGGCTGTGTGCGCGACTGTCAGGAGAAATTGGCTTTGCGCGTGCCTAATGGCAGCGGGGCTGCGATCATCGTCAACTCGGGCAACTCCAACGCCTTTACCGGCAAAGTTGGCGACAAGGCGGTTGCCGCTGTTACCTCTGGGGTAGCGCTTGCCTTGGGCCTGCCAGCGAGCCGGGTCTTTTCCTCATCAACGGGGGTGATCGGTGAGCCCCTGCCATATGAGAAGATTACTGCACAAATTCCAAACCTGATGGCCGAGTTAAGTGAAGACGGAATTGAGATGGCCGCTCAAGCCATGATGACCACCGATACCTTTCCCAAAGGCGCCGAGGCGACGGTTCAAGGCGAGGGTGGCTTAATTCATATCGCGGGCATAGCCAAAGGCTCGGGGATGATTGCGCCGGATATGGCCACGATGCTGGTCTATATTTTTACCGATGCCAAACTCCCTGCCAAGGCACTACAGAAATTGGTTTCTCGCCATGTTGGTGATACTTTCAACGCCATTACAGTGGATAGCGACACGTCAACTTCTGACACGCTTCTGGTGGCGGCCACCGGAAAATCTGCTGCGGAACAGCCGCGTGGCGCGGTGCTGAAGGCATTTGAGGCGGCGCTGCGCTCGGTGATGCTGAACCTTGCGCATCAGGTGGTGCGTGATGGCGAAGGTGCGACCAAATTTGTTGAGGTGCGGGTTTCCGGTGCCAAGACAGGACAGGATGCGCAAAAAGTGGCGCTCTCCATTGCCAATTCGCCACTGGTGAAAACCGCTGTCGCGGGCGAGGATCCGAACTGGGGCCGGGTCGTTATGGCGATTGGAAAATCGGGAGCCGAGGCTGATCGGGACCGTCTTACCATCCGTTTTGGAGACAATTTGGTTGCTGAAAAGGGCTGGCGCAGTCCGAAATACAGCGAAGAGGCCTGCGCGGCCTATATGAAGAACCCCGAATTGCTGATCCACGTCGATCTGGGCCTTGGTCGGGCAGCTCACACGGTCTGGACCTGCGATCTGACAAATCGTTATATCGAAATCAACGCCGATTACCGATCTTGAGGACTCTTCTGGTTTCGGCAGTCGCTCTGATTGACGTTGAAGGCCGGGTGCTTTTGGCCCAGCGCCCGCCGGGCAAATCGCTGGCCGGTTTATGGGAGTTTCCGGGGGGCAAGGTCGAGCCAGGCGAAACCCCAGAAGCCGCGCTGATCCGCGAGTTGAAAGAAGAACTGGGGATCGACACCTGGCAATCCTGTCTGGCGCCGCTTACTTTTGCGAGCCATAGCTATGAAGATTTCCACCTGCTGATGCCCCTGTTTGCTTGTCGTCGCTGGCAGGGAATTCCAAGTGGCCAGGAAGGCCAAACACTTGCTTGGGTGCGCCCGCAGCAGTTGAAAGACTATCCAATGCCACCCGCAGATCTGCCGTTAATCCCGATCCTGCGGGACTGGCTATAAATTCTTCACTTTTCCCCCTAGAAGAACCAAATGTGTCAAATTTGTGGTGGTTTTTTAACGAATCATCGCTAAGTTGGCCTTAAATGGCCGATTGGGGGATTGGTATGCTGCGAACGATCACTGTTGGAAGTTGTGTGTCTATTCAGGGCCTGTTGGTTGGCCAACTTGCCGATGGCAAGGTCAAGGTCGATGAGAAAACCTTTGTAGGTTATCCCGTCACTCCCGTGAGGAGCGCCGCCTGAACTTTGGTTCTGGCTTTAAAGCAAAAGGCCGGGGTTTCCCCCGGCCTTTTGCTTTTTCAAACAGCCTGTTTCAGGCAAGCTTGCGTTGGATCTCTTCACGCTCAAAGATCTCAATCACATCACCGGCACGCACATCGTCATAGCGCTCAAACGCCATGCCACACTCTTGGCCTGACTGCACTTCTTTGACTTCATCTTTAAAGCGCTTCAGCGTTTTCAGCGTGCCTTCATGGATCACCACGTTATCGCGCAGCAAACGCACCCCAGCCGAACGGCGCGCAATGCCCTCGGTAACCAAGCAACCTGCGACTTGGCCGATCCCGGTAACTTTGAACACTTCCTTGATGGTCGCATAACCAATGAAGGTTTCGCGAATCTCGGCCTTCAACAGACCCGACGCAGCGGCTTTGATATCGTCAATCAAATCATAGATGATCGAGTAGTAGCGGATCTCGACCCCCTTCTGATGTGCCGAATTGCGAGCAGATGCATTGGCACGGACGTTGAAACCGATAATCGGGCATTTTGACGCCTCGGCCAAAGACACATCAGTGTCAGTGATCGCCCCAACACCATAAGACAGGATGCGCACGCGCACCTCGTCATTTCCAACCTTTTCAAGAGCTTGGACAATGGCCTCGGCAGAGCCTTGCACATCGGCCTTTACCAGCACTGGCAACTCGGCCACGTCCTGATCGGCTTTGGCCTTGGCCATAAGCTGTTCCAGCGTGGTCGCGGCACCCAATGCGGCGCGTTTGTCTTTGGTCACCTTTTCGCGATAGGTCGCGATTTCACGCGCCTGCGCTTCGGTTTCCACCACGTTCAGGGTGTCACCTGCCGAAGGCGTGCCTGACAGGCCCAAAACCTCGACCGGAACCGAAGGTCCGGCCTCATCAACCCGCTCGCCACGGTCGTTGATCAGAGCCCGCACCTTGCCCCACTGTTCGCCCACAACAAAGATATCACCTTTGTGCAGCGTGCCGTTTTGCATCAGCACGGTCGCAATCGGTCCACGGCCTACATCCAGCTTGGCTTCGATCACTGCCCCCTGAGCCGCACGCTTGGGATTGGCTTTCAATTCGAGAATCTCGGCCTGCAAAGCGATAGCTTCAAGCAAAGCGTCAATACCCATGCCGGATTTCGCCGAAACTTCAACATCTTGGACTTCGCCCGACATGGCTTCGACAACCACTTCGTGCTGCAACAGATCCGTGCGCACCTTGGTCGCATTGGCGCCATGCTTGTCCATCTTGTTGATGGCCACAATCATCGGGACCTTGGCGGCCTTGGCATGGGCAATCGCCTCGATAGTCTGCGGCATAACCGCGTCATCGGCCGCCACCACCAGCACAACAATATCCGTCACCTGAGCGCCACGAGAGCGCATCGAGGTAAAGGCCGCGTGGCCGGGGGTATCAAGGAAAGTGAGCACGGCACCCTTTTCGGTTGTCACCTGATAGGCGCCGATATGCTGGGTGATACCGCCCGCTTCGCTTGAAACCACATTGGCTTTGCGAATCGCGTCGAGAAGCGAGGTTTTGCCGTGGTCGACATGGCCCATGATCGTGACGATCGGCGGACGAGTGATCAGATCAGAGGCGGCGTCCTTAACCACGTCGATGACCTGCTCCACATCGGAATCCGATACCCGAACAGCTTTGTGTCCGAATTCCTCGATTACAAGTTCAGCGGTGTCGGCGTCGATTGGCTCGTTCATCGTCACCATCATGCCCATTTTCATAAGCGATTTGACAACGTCGGCCGCGCGTTCTGCCATCCGGTTGGCCAGTTCAGAAACCACAATGGTCTCAGGCAATTGCACATCGCGCACTTGCTTCTCGGCCTTTTGGCCAAAGCCCATTGCTTTTTGGCGGGCCTTTTCCTGCTTGCGCTTCATCGCGGCAAGGCTGCGGGTGCGCCCGCCTTCCCCTGCCAACGCATCGTTCAGCGTCAACTTGCCAGCGCGGCGGCTGTCTTCGACTTTGGCTTTGGTGCCGCGATCTGTCGCGCGGTCGTCGCGCTCACGTTCGGTCTTGCGCGGGGCAAGGCCGGGCTTAGCCGAAGCTGGGCCACGCGGATCATCGCCGGTAGTCGCGGCGGCGCCGGGTTTCGGACGCGACTGGCCACCGCTTGCGGGAACCACTGGTGCCTCTTCGGCAGCGGGTGCGGCTGTTGCAGCTGCCGGTTGACGGCGGCTGGTTCCAAGCACATCTGCCTTGCGTTGCGCCGCACGGGCAACAGCCTCGGCAGCAGCCTGAACACGGACGCGTTCTTCTTCCTCGACCTTGGCGCGAAGAGCTGCTTCACGCTCACGGTCTTCGCGCTCTTTGGTGTCAATTTCTTCACGACGACGGGCACGATCTTCTTCGCGCTCGCGCTCTTCTGCTGCCCGGCGGGCATTGTCTTCGGCTTCGCGGGCCTTGGCACCACGCAGAGCCGCCAGACGACGCTCCATTTCCGCATCGGAAATCCCGGCGGGCCGCTTGGACGGATCGCCCAAGTGGGGTGCATTGGTGACCACGCCAGTGGCTGCAACTGCCCCCGGTTTCGCCGCCGGGACCACAACGCGCTTGCGCTTGGTCTCAACCACCACACTTTTCGTGCGGCCATGGCTAAAGCTTTGCTTCACCTGACCGGAACGAGGTGCGCTACCCAGGCCGAGGGGTTTTTTGCCGTCTGTATCGCTCATGCGTCTTACGTATCCTTCAAGGCGGTCTCGCCGCCATCCTGCCTATCCGTCTGCCCACGCAGAGCGGAAAGCCTTGCCGCTTCCTCTACAATACGACTCGTAAGGGCACCAGCGGCAAGCGCGACGTGTATCGCACGTTCGCGCCCGAATGCCAAACCGATTTCCCCACCAGTGAGGAGGCCAATAAAGCGCCCCTCCCCTTCAGGCGGGCGCAACTTGGTCTTGCCCCGTTCTGAGCCGTCCGAAGCCTGAATCAGCACCCGCGCGCGGCCAGATGCCAACCAATCCTTCACCTTCTCATAGCCCATTACGGCACCATTTGCCTTGCGTGCCATGCTGATCAAACCGATCACCCGCTGCAACAAAAGATCTTCGACCAGATTGGCCAAATCTTCGGGCAGCTTCACCGGCTGGCGGGCGGCGCGGGCAAACAGCCCCTTTTTCACCGCCTTTTCAATTGCAGCCCGATCCGCCGACACATAAAAGCCGCGACCCGGCAAGCGACCCAGAATATCCGGCACGACCAAATCTTCTGGCCCCAGACAAAAGCGGATCAACCCCGCCTTTGGCTGAACCTCCCCGGTCACAATGCATTTGCGTTCGGGGTCGTCTTGCAGCTTTTCCTTGCCACCGCGTGTCACGGTCTGCGCTCCGAGGCCTGAGATCAGGCCTCGGCCTCCTGGTCTTCATGGGCTTTCGGCTCCATCTCGGTCGGATCAACCCAACCCAGCATGACCCGCGCCGTCATCACCAACAGCTGTGCCTCTTCAAGGCTCATGTCGAATTTCTCCAAAACACCTTCGTCCTTGACGCGCTGACCGTTCACGGTTGTCCAGCCGCCAGCCAATTCCCAATCGGCACAAGTAGCGAAATCTTCCAGTGTTTTGATGCCGTCCAACGCCAGAGCTTCCAGCATTTGCGGGGTAAGACCCTCGAATTCAACCAGCGAGTCTTCAACACCCATCGCCCGGGCGGCTTCCATGGCCTTGGTATTGCCGGCCTCAAGATAATCACGCGCGCGCGCCTGCAATTCGCCTGCCGTACCTTCATCGAAGCCGTCGATCGACAACAGCTCGTCCTGATCGACATAAGCCACTTCTTCAAGATTGGCGAAACCTTCAGAGACAAGAAGCTGCGCCATCATCTCGTCG
This sequence comes from uncultured Cypionkella sp., assembly GCA_965366095.1. GTDB lineage: Bacteria > Pseudomonadota > Alphaproteobacteria > Rhodobacterales > Rhodobacteraceae > CBDUEF01. The sequence continues at coordinate 5,545 of CBDUEF010000034.1, forward strand.
ATGTCCAAAGCTTCCATGAACAGTTTGGTCCGTTCGGTAAACTCGGCCTGACGACGGGCAGATTCGTCTGATTCGGTCACGATGTCGATATCGAGACCGGTCAACTGGCTGGCCAATCGCACGTTTTGGCCACGACGACCAATGGCCAATGAAAGCTGTTCATCCGGCACCACGACTTCGATTTTGCCTGCGTCATCGTCAATCACAACTTTGGACACTTCGGCAGGCTGCAAGGCGTTCACAAGGAACGTCGCCTGATCCTGATTCCAAGGAATGATGTCGATCTTTTCGCCCTGCAATTCGTTTACAACTGCCTGCACCCGGCTGCCGCGCATACCGACGCAAGCGCCCACCGGATCAATCGAGTTGTCGTAAGAAATCACAGCAATTTTAGCACGGCTGCCCGGATCGCGAGCAACAGCCTTGATTTCGATGATCCCATCGTAAATCTCGGGCACTTCCATCTTGAACAGTTCCGCCATGAATTGCGGATCGGTCCGCGACAGGAATATCTGAGGGCCGCGCGCCTCACGGCGAACGTCCTTGATGTAGCAGCGGATACGGTCGTTCGGGCGATAGGCTTCGCGGCCAATCTTTTCATTGCGGCGCAGAATTGCTTCGCCCCGGCCAATATCGACGATCAGATTGCCATATTCCTCGCGCTTGACCTGACCATTGATGATGGTGCCCTTGCGGTCTTTGAATTCCTCATACTGTCGATCGCGCTCGGCCTCACGGACCTTTTGCAAGATCACCTGTTTTGCACTTTGGGCGGCGATCCGGCCAAGCTCAACCGGGGGAACCTCGTCAATGATCTCATCGCCAAGCTGCGGATCGGCCAGATAGGATTTGGCCTGTTTTACCGTCAATTGAGCATGGTGATTCTCAACCGCTTCATCCTCAACTACGGTGCGGATACGGGCAAAGCTGGCGCGGCCTGTCTTGCGATCAATCTTGACGCGGATATCCATCTCGGCGCCGTAACGCGATTTCGCGGCGCGAGCGAGACTGTCTTCCATCGCCTGAATAACCAGTTCAGGTTCAATCATCTTCTCACGGGCAACCGCCTCGGCGGTCTGAAGAAGTTCAAGCTGGTTGGCTGAGGTAATCGCCATTGGTCACTCCACAGGATCAGTGTTTTGTTGGTTCCGGGGCGTCGTCCTCGTCGCCATCGGTTACTTCGATTTCGTCAAACTTGCTTTCGTCCAACTCGGTGCTGACCTTTTTCTGGCGCAGCATCTCGGCAATCAGGTCTTCGGTCAGAATCAGCTTGGCATCCGAAAGCCATTCGAACTGCAAGCCGATGGTCACGGTCTCCTTGCCCTCTTCCAGCTCGATCAGCACCTCGTCGCCCTCGGTGCCGCGCAGAATCCCCTTGAAACGACGGCGGCCGTCGATCAATTCGGTGGTTTCGATGCGCGCCTCATAGTCAGCCCACATATCAAAATCTTTCAGACGGGTCAGCGGGCGATCAATTCCGGGGGAGGAAACTTCAAGAACATAATTCTCTTCGATCGGGTCTTCGACATCCAGAACGGCAGAAACAGCGGTTGAAATCTGGCCGCAATCATCCACCTCGATGCCGCCGTCGGGTTTGTCGGCCATAATCTGCAACGTGCGCGTCGCCCCTCCCATCAGACGGATACGCACCAGCTCAAAACCCATCCCCTCCATCACGGGGGTGACAATTTCAGCCAAACGGCGATCAATGGCGGTCTTGGCGATCAGATCAGACATGGTAGCTTTCAAAAACAAAAAACGGGCCCACAGGCCCGGATGTGAGGTTCGGTAGCTTCAGGTTTGGACCCTGAAACATCTGTTGTGAAGCTCATAGACAGGATCACGATCAATGGCAAGTGTTTCGTCTTGGCCTGCGAACCGCTGCTTGCTATTTCGAGAGCGCGGGCCCGGTCGATTGACCGATAATCAACTCGGCCTCGAGCAGCTTGGTCTTTGGGCCCGATTCGGGATCTGCAATGGTTTCCAGCAGCAACGCGGCTGCCAGACGCCCGGCCTCCCGGACAGATGATCTGGTCGCGGTAAAGATCGGCAAATCTTCACCGTTCTGGATATATCCAAGTTCGTCATCATGGATGATCACGGAAATATCGCGCCCCAGAACAAGGCCGCGTTGTTCAATCGCCCGACGGGCCCCCATCGCCATGATCATGGACGACACCAAAAGGGCCGTGGGTGGCCTGGGCTGATCAAGAATGCTACATACAATCCTATAACCATTCCCCTCTGTCATTTCGGCCGAAGCCATCAAATTGGGGTCGGGCTCGATTCCGCGCTCCGCCAGTGCCTCGCAAAAGCCCTTGCGACGGCGGATGGCGAAATCCATGAACTCCAGCCCGTTGACCAAGGCAATCCGCTTGTGGCCAAGATCAAGCAAAAAGCTTGTCGCGCGCGCAAAGGCCCGCCGGTTATTCACGTCCACCCAGGAATAGGGCAGCGCGGCTCCGGTGGCGCGGCCATGGACCACGAAGGGCAGGCCAAGTTCGTGCAAAAGCTCGATCCGAGCATCATTTTGCACAGGAGAGTGAACGATTACCCCGTCCACCGTACCGCGCGCTTTCAACTCCCGATAGATCCGCGATTCATCATTGTCGGGCACGATCGACAAAACCATGTCATAGCCACCGCGCGAATAGGTCTCGCCCGCCCCGGCTATGAAATCTGCAAAGATTGGATTCACCAATTCATGACGGGTAACAACCGGGATGACATGCCCCACTGCCATCGCCCGTCCGGTTGCCAAACGGATGGCCCTTGTGTTGGGGATATAGTGATGCCGCCGCGCCGCAGCCATTACCTTTTCCCGCGTTGCCTCGTTGACCTCCGGATAGCCGTTCAGCGCACGGCTGACGGTTGTAGGCGAAAGCCCCAGCTTCTTTGACAACTCCTTCAGGTTCATTCCATGCCCAAACCGCTTTCAATTTCTTTAAATTCTAACGCCTTGAAGTTGACAGGTCAAAGCCAAAACGCCGCGCTTGTTTCGCCGCTATGGCGCGGAACACGCCCAGCATCCTGCATCCAATTATTGACTTGATCCCTCGATTCCGCCAGTGTGAAGCTTCCAAAGCGGTTTGAATGCGATTCTGCTGCGGGAGTGACACAATACATTCCAAGTATAAATATGGGATGTGATCATCGGGAGGATGAGAAATGAAATTCAGATTTCTGACAGGCGCGGCAGTGTTCGCGCTTCTGGCAGGGGCTGCACAAGCACAGGACCTGAAATTCCCGCCGGGGGAAGATGCGCGTTTTCACTGGGACAGTTATGAGGCGCTGAAATCGGTCGATCTCAAGGGCCAAAGCCTGAAAATTGACGGCCCCTGGGGCGGCACCGACAAAGAACTGTTCGAAAGCGTGATTGCCTATTTCAAAGCGGCAACCGGTGCCGATGTGGAATATACCGGCGGTGACGGTTTTGAGCAGCGCATCATGATCGACGTTGAGGCGGGCTCGCCCCCCAACATCGCCGTAATCCCACAGCCCGGCCTTGCTGCCGATCTGGCCAAGCGCGGCAAGTTGACCGCCCTTCCCGCAGAAACCACCGAATGGTTGAAGGCAAACTACGCAGCCGGTCAATCTTGGGTTGATCTGTCTACCTTCGCTGGACCAGATGGCACCAAGGCGCTGTATGGCATGTTCTACAAGGTCGATGTGAAATCCCTGGTTTGGTACGTCCCCGAGAATTTCAAGGATGCCGGCTATGAGATTCCAACATCGATGGAAGAACTCAAGGCGCTGACCGAAAAGATAGTTGCTGATGGTGGCACGCCTTGGTGCATCGGTTTGGGCTCAGGCCCGGCAACCGGCTGGCCCGCGACTGATTGGGTCGAAGACATGATGTTGCGCAACAATACCCCGGCCGATTATGACGCCTGGGTCAGCAATGAAATGAAGTTCAACGACCCCAAAGTTATTGCTGCGATCGAAGATTTCGGCTGGTTTGCGCGCAATGACAAATTCGTCGCCGGTGGCGCGGGTGCCGTTGGCTCGACCGATTTCCGCGACAGCCCCAAGGGCCTGTTTACCTCGCCACCCCAGTGCTACATGCACCGTCAGGCCAGCTTTATCCCGTCGTTCTTCCCCGAAGGCACGGTTGTGGGTCAGGACGCCGACTTCTTCTACTTCCCGGCCTATGCCGACAAGGATCTGGGTAAACCAGTTCTGGGCGCAGGCACTATGTTCGTCATCACCAAAGACAGCCCGGTGGCCGAGGAATTCATGAAATTCCTGCAAACCCCGATCGCACATGAAATCTGGATGGCGCAAAAAGGCTTCCTGACCCCGATGAAGGGCGTGAATCCTGATGCTTACGGTGACCCGACCTTGAAAAAGATGGGCGATATTCTGTTGAATGCCGACACCTTCCGCTTTGATGGGTCCGATCTGATGCCGGGGGCCATTGGCGCCGGTGTGTTCTGGACCGGCATGGTCGATTATGTCTCGGGCAAGGATGCGACCACCGTTGCAACCGATATCCAGCGCACCTGGGACAGCATCAAGTAAGTGAAGCGCCCCGCCCGGCATGTCCGGGCGGGGGTCTTTGTCATGTCCGCCTGTTCGGGGCGTTACCCATAAAAGAATGATGGATTTCGGGGGAAAGTCTTATGGAACAGTTCGGAATGGCGGCTGTTACGATTCTAGTAGGTGTCTTTGGCTGCGTGACCTATTTTTATCTGTCGAACGTGCTTTTGGATCGGATTTATCCCGCATCAGGGCCGCGCGCCGGGGCGAATATCAATACCGCTAACCGGATCAGGCCTTGGCTATTCTTGCTGCCCGCTTTGCTGCTGTTATCGGTTTACCTTGTCTACCCTGTCTTTGTTTCGGTCTATTTGTCGTTCATGGACGCCACCGGCGAAAATTTCGTTGGTGCCGACAATTATATCTGGCTGATCAATGATGGGAAGTTTCGCGAAAGCATGGTGAACAACCTGCTTTGGCTGGTCTTTGTTCCCGCCGCTTCGACCTTCTTCGGTTTACTGGCCGCGGCAGTTACAGACCGAATTCGTTGGGGAAATTTCGCCAAGGCCATGATCTTTATGCCAATGGCGATTTCTTTCGTTGGAGCGGCAGTGATCTGGAAGCTGGTTTACGAGTATCGCCCCGCCGGGCAGGAGCAAATCGGCATCCTGAATGCCGTCTGGATGTCCATGGGTGGAGAGCCACAAACTTGGCTCACCTCACCCATTGTCAATTCTTTCCTGCTGATGATCGTTCTGGTTTGGATTCAAACCGGGTTTGCCATGGTGATCCTTTCCGCCGCCCTGCGCGGCATCCCCGAGGAAACCATCGAAGCCTCTATCCTCGATGGTGCATCCCCCTTCCAGATCTTCATGAAAATCAAGGTTCCGCAAATCTGGGGCACCATTCTGGTGGTCTGGACCACGATCACCATCACCGTTCTGAAGGTGTTCGACATCGTTCTTACGATGACAAACGGCCAATGGGGCACGCAGGTTTTGGCCAATCTGATGTTTGACTGGATGTTTCGCGGCAATGACACCGGCCGCGCCTCGACCGCCGCCATCGTGATCATGCTGATGGTGACGCCGATCATGATCTGGAACATCCGCAACGCAGCTAGGGAGGCCCGTTGATGGAAAACATCGTCGGAACCAAATCGCGACTGGTCTGGGCCGTCAATCTTTGCGCCTTGGTCTTGGTGCTATTGTGGACCTTTCCCACATTCGGTCTGTTGGTTTCCAGCTTTCGCGACCGCGACCAAATCTCTGCATCTGGCTGGTGGAAAGCAATGTTCCCGTCTGAGGCTTCGGTGCAATACCGCGCGCCGGGGCCGGATACCGCCACACTGATCAACGGGCTTTACACTCTTGAAGGCAATATCTTTGAGGGCGGGGCAGGCCAGGTGCAAGCCTTTGGAACCTCGATCCGCGAACCGGGCGCGCATGAAGTGGGAAGTTCGGTTGATGCGGGCGATGGTATTGCTTTGACGGTCGCCCAGGACGGCGCTTTCAAGATCACCTCGCCCAGCGCGATGGAGGGCACACGCGGAATGCGGATTTTCGCAAACTCGGTTACGCCGGCGAAATTCACCATCTCGAACTATGGAAGGGTGCTGGGGGCCGAAGGCATCGGGCGGGCGTTTCTGAACACTATGACGGTATCCATCCCCGCCACCATCATCCCGATTCTGGTGGCCGCCTTTGCCGCCTATGCGCTGGCATGGATGGAGTTTCCGGGCCGCGCCTTGATCATCGCCGGGGTGGTCGGGCTGTTGGTGGTGCCGCTGCAACTGGCGCTTATCCCGCTGTTAAAGCTGCACAATGAAATCGGCATCGGCAAAAGCTACATGGGGATATGGCTGGCCCATACCGGATTCGGTCTGCCTTTGGCGGTATACCTTTTACGCAACTACATGGTTGGCCTACCACGCGAGATTATCGAAAGCGCGCGCGTCGACGGGGCTACTGATTTCAACATCTTTCTGAAAATCATCCTGCCGCTGTCTTTCCCGGCGCTCGCCTCCTTCGCGATCTTTCAGTTTCTTTGGACATGGAACGACCTGCTTGTCGCTTTGGTGTTCCTTGGCAACTCGGCCGATCAGTTGGTGATGACCGGGCAGCTTAAAAACCTGATGGGATCGCGCGGCGGCGATTGGGAAATTCTGGCAACCTCGGCTTTTGTCACCATTGCGGTGCCTCTGGTTGTGTTCTTTGCCATGCAAAAATATCTGGTCCGCGGCCTGTTGGCCGGATCGGTCAAGTAAGGAAAACGGAATGAGCATGATGCAAAAGCCCATGGCGGCGGCCCGCGCGGCAGATCGAAACTGGTGGCGCGGGGCGGTGATCTATCAGATCTATCCGCGCAGCTTTCAAGACAGCAATGGCGACGGCATCGGCGATCTGGCCGGGATTGTCCAACGCCTGCCACATATCGCCAATCTTGGCGCGGATGCGATCTGGATCAGCCCGTTCTTTACCTCGCCGATGAAGGATTTCGGCTATGACGTGTCGGATTACTGCGATGTAGACCCGATGTTCGGCACCCTTTCCGATTTCGATGCGGTGATTGCGCGCGCCCATGATCTGGGCCTGCGGGTGATGATTGATCTGGTGCTGTCGCATACCTCGGACAAGCACCCGTGGTTCCGTGAAAGCCGCGCCAGCCGCGACAATGCCCGCGCCAATTGGTATGTCTGGGCCGATCCGAAAATGGACGGCACCGCACCGAACAACTGGCTTTCGATCTTTGGCGGCTCGGCCTGGCACTGGGATGCGCGGCGCGAGCAGTATTTCCTGCATAACTTCCTCACCTCGCAGCCCGATCTGAATTTCCACGAACCCGACGTGCAAGAGGCGCTGTTAGACGTGGCCCGCTTTTGGCTGGATCGCGGAGTAGATGGTTTCCGGCTGGATACGATCAACTTCTACACCCATGACAAGCACTTGCGCGACAATCCCGGCCTGCCTCCCGAACAGCGCAACGCGGATACAGCGCCTGCGGTGAACCCCTATAACCACCAGATGCACCTGTTCGACAAAAGCCAGCCCGAGAATATCCTGTTTCTGGAAAAGCTGCGTGCAGTGATGGAGCCCTATAACGCCGCTGCGGTGGGCGAGGTCGGCGATGCCCAGCGCGGGATGGAGATCTTGGGCCAATACACCCAGGGCGATGACCGGATGCAGATGTGCTATGCGTTCGAATTTCTGGCACCCGATCGGCTGACGCCCAAGCGGATCGTCGAAACCTTCGATGCTCTGGCCGCCGCCGCCCCCGATGGCTGGGCCTGCTGGGCGTTCTCGAACCACGATGTTGTCCGCCATGCCACCCGCTGGAATCTGACCGATACCGCCGTCAAAACCTATGCCACGCTGCTGATGTGCCTGCGCGGCTCGGCTTGTATCTATCAAGGTGAAGAGTTGGGGCTGACCGAGGCCGAGCTCAGCTTTGCCGATCTGCAAGACCCCTATGGCAAAGAGTTCTGGCCCGAATTCAAAGGCCGTGACGGCTGTCGCACCCCGATGGTCTGGCAATCCGACAACGGCACCGGCGGATTTACCACTGGCAAACCTTGGCTACCGATTCCTGCTGAACACCTTCCCCGCGCTGCTGCCGCACAGGACCGCGCCGACAGCCTGATGTCACATTA
>CBDUEF010000035.1:0-13513 GCA_965366095.1 uncultured Cypionkella sp.
GGCTCAGCCACCCAGAATGGGCCCGCCGGTTCTACTTCGGTAACCACTTTGCCCGGCCACAGGCCCGAGGCATCGACATCGGCAATCGTGCTCAAAGCCTCGGCCTTTTGGGCCTCAGACAGGTAATAAATCCCCGAGCGATAAGACGGCCCCATGTCATTGCCTTGACGATTCGGCGTTGAGGGGTCGTGGACCTGAAAGAAAAATTCGAGAATCGCGCGATAGCTGGTCTTGGCAGGATCAAAGACAACCTCGATCCCCTCGGCATGAGAGCCGTGGTTACGATAAGTAGCGTTTTCGACATCGCCGCCGGTATAGCCCACGCGGGTTGAAACGACGCCCGGCTGATTGCGGATCAGCTCTTGCATCCCCCAAAAGCAACCCCCTGCCAGAATTGCGGTTTCCATTCAGATATCCTCCACTTGATCGAGATATTCGCCATAGCCCTTAGCCGCCATTTCCTCTTTGGGAACAAAGCGAAGCGAGGCAGAGTTGATGCAATAGCGCAAGCCGCCTCTGTCGCGGGGGCCATCCGGAAACACATGCCCCAAATGACTATCGCCATGGGTCGAGCGCACCTCGATACGGACCATTCCATGGGTCACATCGCGCAACTCGGCCACATGGGCGCGCTCGATCGGCTTGGAAAAGCTCGGCCAGCCACAACCACTTTCGAATTTGTCAGATGACGCAAACAATGGCTCACCGGAAACAATATCGACATAAATCCCTGCGGCTTTGTTGTTCAGATATTCGCCAGTACCGGGCCTTTCAGTGCCCGAATGCTGGGTCACGCGCAATTGCTCGGGGCTCAGTGATGCAATAGCGGCCGGATCTTTGTGATAGCGGGTCATCTCGCGGCTCCCTGATGAGACGTTCAAGCCCGTTATATGGGGCAATGCGTGGGCATTGCCAGAGATGTTACAGCCGACTCGCGCGCAGGTGACGGCCAGCTATTTCAACTCTACCTCGACAAAACTCATCGCCGCGTCGCCCTCATTGATCACATTGTGCTCAATTCCCTCGCTGCGCCGATAGCTGGTCCCTGCAGCAACCAGAACCGAGCGCGCGCCGCCGCCGGGTTCCTCAAGCCGCATGTGGCAATCAGTCAGGGCGGTAATTACATAGTCCATCCCGTGCCGATGCCAGCCGGTTTCCGCTCCCGGCACAAAATCGAATCGATGTACTCTTACGCGCTCATCGTCGATCACCAGTGTGGCAGTACAATTTGGCCGCATTGAACCCTCCTCTGACACCTTCACTTTGCCGCCAGATACCGCAATCGTAAAGCGGCAAAACAGCAATGAGTTTGCATCCGCGTGATCCATGCGCCACCCTGCTTTGAAAATGAACGGAATCTTTTCTATGGACCCAAAGCTCAGCGGCACATCCAAGCCCGAGACCAGAATACAAAAGCGCAATTCGGCCGCAATTCTCGAAGCGGCGCTGGAAGTGTTTTCCCAACAGGGGTTTCGCGGCGCGACTTTGGATGAAATTGCCGACCGCGCCGGGCTGTCAAAACCAAATCTTCTGTACTATTTCCCGTCAAAAGAGGCGGTTCACACGGCCTTGCTCAGCCAGCTTCTGGACACATGGCTGGATCCTTTGCGCGCCATGGATCCTATGGGCGACCCAATTACCGAGATTATGGGCTATGTCAGTCGTAAACTTGAGTTGGCGAAAAATTACCCCCTCGAAAGCCGGTTGTTCGCCAATGAGATCTTGCAAGGCGCGCCACGTATGCGCGCTGTCATCGAGGGCGATCTAAAAGACCTGGTCGATGAAAAAGCCCTGATTCTTTCCAAATGGATGGACCAAGGCCGCATCGCGCGCCTTCCGCCGGTGCATTTGATCTTTTCGATCTGGGCTCTGACACAGCATTACGCCGATTTTGACGTGCAAATCCGGGCGGTGTTGGGCGAGGGGCACGACCCGTTCACCGAGGCTTCGGCGTTTCTTGGCACGCTTTTCCACAGATTATTGGCTCCAAGTCCAAGCTAGACCTGTGATCAATGGGCCCTGCGATGGTTCAACCCTTGCTGGTGATATCGGTTCAGCCTATAAGCCGCCCTCTGAACAGTCAGCGTCAAGGCCCATGACCCAAACCAGCGACCTTCCAGTTGACGACGGCAATGGAACCCATCCGCACCCCGACAATGGCAACAAGAACCTGTTGAAATTGGCGTTGGGGTCGATCGGCGTGGTTTACGGCGACATCGGCACCAGCCCGCTTTATGCCCTGCGGGAATCGTTGCACGCAGCCGGTCGGGACGGCCTATCGGTCGAAGATGTCTACGGCGTGATCTCGCTGCTGATCTGGACGCTGATCATCATCGTCACCATCAAATATGTCATCTTGATCATGCGCGCAGACAACCGAGGCGAAGGCGGTACGCTTTCGCTGGTGGCTTTGATCCAGCAGGCGCTGGAAAGCCGGCCGGGCTGGCTTTTGGGCATCGGCGTGGTCGGGATTTCACTCTTTTTTGGCGATGCCATGATTACCCCGGCCATGTCGGTTCTATCGGCTGTCGAAGGCCTTTCGCTTGTCGCCCCCAGCTTTGAGCCCTTCGTTGTGCCGGTGACAGTGGCCATCATCATCGGCCTGTTTGTGATGCAGAATCAGGGGACCGAGCGGGTTTCAACCCTTTTTGGCCCGATCATGATCGTGTGGTTTCTCACCATGGCCACGATGGGGGTGATTCATCTCAGCGATGATCTGAGGGTGTTGTCAGCCCTCAACCCGGTACATGCTGTGCGGTTCTTGTTCGACAATGGCTTTGCTTCATTGATCGTCCTTGGCTCGGTGTTTTTGGCTGTGACCGGCGGCGAGGCGCTTTATGCCGATATGGGCCATTTTGGCCGCAAGCCGATCCGCTTGGCCTGGGCTGTCGTTGTATTCCCCTCGCTCACGCTGTCGTATCTTGGACAGGGTGCGCTGGTGCTTTCAAATCCGGCGGCGGCTGAAAACCCGTTCTTTCTGATGGCACCCGAATGGTTGCTGTTACCCTTGGTGTTGTTGGCCACGGCGGCCACTGTGATCGCCAGCCAAGCGGTGATTTCCGGTGCCTTCTCGATGATGCAGCAAGCGGTGCAAATGGGCCTGCTGCCGCGTCTTGAAATCCGCCATACGTCCGAAACCCAGCATGGCCAGATCTATTTGCCCAAGGTCAATCTGATCCTTGCCATCGGCGTTCTGGTCTTGGTGCTGGCGTTCGAATCCTCCAGCTCGCTCGCCAGCGCCTATGGCATTGCGGTGACGGGCGATATGGTGATCACCTCAACGCTGGCCTTCGTGCTGTTCTATCGCGGCTGGAAATGGCCACTTTGGGTGACAGTGGCGGTGATTGCACCGATCTTGACGATCGAGCTGTTCTTCCTGGGCGCAAATGCGATGAAAGTCATCGACGGCGGCTATGTTCCGATCATCATGGCGGCAACCGTCTGCCTGTTGATGTGGACCTGGGTGCGCGGCACGCGCCATGTGCAGCAAAAGGCGCATGATCAGGCGGTTTCGCTGACCAATTTGATCGGAATGCTGAAGAAATCGCACCCTACCTCGGTGCCCGGCACGGCCGTTTTCCTGACCTCTGATCCCGAAACCGCGCCTTCAGCCCTGATGCACAACCTCAAGCATAACCATGTGCTGCATCAGCAGAATTTCATCGTCACCGTGGGTGTCGCCCCTACGCCCAAAGTTTCCGATGCAGACCGTCTGGTGATCGAACGGTTGTCGGATTCCTTTCTGCGGATGCGCCTGACCTTCGGCTATATGGAAACCCCGAACGTGCCGCGCGCGTTGATCCTTGCCCGCAAGAAGGGGGAGAAGTTCGACATCATGACGACCTCGTTCTTCCTGAATCGCCGCACTTTCCGCACCTCACGCAACGCCGGGCTGCCGTTCTGGCAAGAGCGGATTTTCCTGTCACTGACCAAATCGGCCTCGGATGCGACCGATTTCTACTGCCTGCCCTCAAACCGGGTGGTCGAGATGGGGCAACAACTGGCGATCTAAAGCGACTGCATCACCTCGGCTGCGATCTGGAAAGACCGCAGCCGCGCCGCATGATCGTGTATCATCCCCGTCAGGATCACCTCATCGGGCCGGTGGCGCTCGATCAATTTGCCCAATTGCTCGCGGACCCGAACCGCATCGCCCACAGCCGAACAAGACAGCGCCCGATCCACCTCGGCCCGCATCTGCGCCGGAATTTCCGATAAATCCCTTTGTGGACGCGGCAGTTTTCCGGGGCGCCCCAGCCGCAACCGCGCAAAGGCCAAAATCTGCGAGGATCGCAGCACTTCGGCCTCTTCATTCGTATTTGCAGCACAGATCCCGGCGGCCAGCATGAAATAGGGCTTTTGCAACCATGCAGAGGGTCGGAATGTCTGACGATAGGTGGCCAATGCATCCCCTAACGCCGCAGGGGCAAAATGGCTGGCAAAAGCATAGGGAAGGCCCAGATAGGCCGCCAGTTGCGCGCCATAAAGGCTTGATCCCAATATCCAAACCGGCACTTCAGTGCCCTCGCCCGGCACAGCCCTTATTTGCGCCGCAGGATCGGCTTTCCCAAGATAGCCAATCAACTCCAGCACGTCTTGCGGAAACTCGTCCGAGGCCTGCAAATGCCGGCGCAAAGCGCGCGCGGTGGCCATATCCGTGCCGGGCGCCCGGCCAAGCCCCAGATCAATCCGACCCGGAAACAGTGTGGCCAAGGTGCCGAACTGCTCGGCGATTACCAAGGGCGCATGGTTGGGCAGCATGATCCCCCCTGCGCCCACGCGGATGGTCTTTGTCCCCGCCGCCACATGGCCAATCACCACCGAAGTTGCGGCACTGGCAATCCCCGGCATGTTGTGATGCTCGGCCAGCCAGAACCGATTATACCCCCAAGCCTCGGCATGACGCGCAAGGTCAAGCGTATTGGCCAGCGCCTCGGCGGTGGTTTGGCCTTCGGCCACGGGCGAAAGATCAAGGAGTGAATACTTCATACGATGAACCTAAGCGCACTGTCGCCTCGCGCCAAGGGGGGCAATTGCATCAAATGCCAAAGGTTTAGGCCGAGACGAGGCAGCGGTGATTTGCTAGGATCAATTTGGGGGCGTCTTGAACAGGAAAGGGTTGATCATGACCCTCGTCTCGCCAATTTCCGCCGGTTCTTTCCGGCCCGTTTTGCCACAACCCGCTGTGCCCAGCGTCCAACCGGTCTCAATCATTCGCGCCACATCTGCCAGCCTCAATCAGGCCGCGCCTCTCATTGTGGGCATCACGCTTGATAACATCCCCAGTATCGGCGATGGCGAGATCCTAATCGATGATTTGCCGCAGGCGCCGAAAACTACCGACAAATCCGCAACCTGGTCGCTGACAGACGCCGCAGCCCGAAGCTATCTTGAAGCAAAAACCCTTGCCCCTGATGCTTTGAACATTGGCTCTGAAAAACCCGGGCCAGCCGACTAGGTTCAGCGCGGCTGGCCACTCATTTCATTCCGCCGCAACTGCAGACGGGTTGTTGGGATGCGTGGTCCAGTTGGCATAGTCGCCCACATTCTTGCCGGTGCGCGGGTCCACCGCGCCTTTGGGCAATTCCACCATCGTTATGCAGTTCTCGACAGGGCAGACGTTGATACACAGGTTGCAGGCAACACATTCATCGTCTTTCACGGTGAACGTACGATCTTCTGACATTGCGATCGCCTGATGGCTGGTATCCTCACAGGCGGCATAGCAGCGCCCGCATTTGATGCAATCCTCCTGCGAAATATGGGCTTTGGTTACATAATTCAGGTTCAGGAACTGCCAATCCGTCACATTTGGCACAGCCCGCCCCACCAGATCGGCCGTGCTGGTCATGTTTTTTTCGTCCAAATACTGCGACAGGCCCGAGATCATTTCTTGCACGATCTTGAAACCATAGGTCATGGCCGCCGTGCAAACCTGCACATTGCCAGCGCCCAAGGCCATGAACTCCGCCGCGTCGCGCCATGTCGTGACGCCACCGATGCCCGAGATCGGCAGCCCCTGTGTCTCGCGTCCTCTCGCGATTTCAGCCACCATGTTCAAGGCAATCGGCTTCACCGCCGGGCCGCAATAGCCGCCATGGGTGCCCTTGCCATTAATCATCGGCTCGGGGCTAAAGCTGTCGAGGTTCACGCTGGTGATCGAATTGATGGTGTTGATAAGGCTGACAGCATCCGCCCCACCGCGTTTTGCCGCTTCGGCTGGCTTACGGATATCGGCGATATTCGGTGTCAGCTTGACAATGACCGGCATGCGCGTGTGCATTTTGCACCAGCGCGTGATCATCTCGATATACTCTGGCACCTGCCCGACAGCGCCGCCCATTCCTCGTTCGGCCATCCCATGCGGACAGCCAAAATTCAACTCGACACCATCGGCCTCGGTATCCTCGACGTGACCCAGAATATCTTTCCAGGAATCCTCGTCACAGGGCACCATAAGACTGATCACCAAAGCCCGGTCTTTGTAATCACGCTTGACCGATTTGATTTCCCGCAAATTCACCTCAAGCGGGCGGTCAGTGATCAATTCGATGTTGTTAAGCCCCAGCAAACGCCGATCCGCCCCCCAAATTGCGCCGTAGCGAGGGCCGTTCACATTCACCACCGGCGGGCCTTCGGAACCCAGCGTTTTCCACACCACCCCGCCCCAGCCAGCCTCAAAGGCGCGTCGCACATTCACCTCTTTGTCGGTTGGCGGGGCCGAGGCCAGCCAGAACGGATTGGGAGATTTGATGCCGATAAAGTCAGTTGTAAGATTTGCCATCTCAATTGCCCCCCATAAGAGCCGCGTGGATTTCTTCAGCAGCATCGCGCCCTTGGGCAACGGCGGTCACGGTCAGATCCACACCGCCTGTGGCACAATCTCCCCCGGCCCAAACATGGCCCGCACGTGTCACCAGTTTCGCGCCCTCGCGTGCAATCGGAGCGTCGCCAAGGGTCTGACCAATTGCCTTGAACACTTGATCGGCTTTCAGGACAAAGGTTTCCCCCATTTCCAACCCCTTGGGCCCGTCATGGGTATAGGCAAACTCAACGCCTTCAACCGCACCCCCTCCCAACACGCGCAGCGGGGCAGCCGAATAGATGATCCGCACCCCGGCGCCTGTGGCATGATCCTGTTCATAGGTCGAGGCCGACATCTTATCCTTGCCTCGCCGATAAACCATGGTGACATTCTGCGCCCCCAATAGTTTGGATTGGACCGCCGCATCCACGGCCGTCATCCCGCCACCGATCACCACCACATCGCGGCCAATGGCGATAGAGGACTTGTCCACCGCTTGTCGCAGTTCGGAAATGAAATCAACGGCATTGACGACATTCCTCAAATCTTCGCCCTCGGATCGCAATGCGTTTACACCTCCAAGGCCGATACCCAAAAACACCGCATCATATTCGGCCTCCAGGGCAGAAAGGGTGACATCGCGCCCCAACTCCACCCCGGTTTTAACCGTGATCCCGCCTATTTTCAGCAGCCACGCCACCTCACGTGCGGCAAAATGATCGGGCGTCTTATAGGTTGCGATTCCATATTCATTCAGCCCGCCGGCTTTTGCGCGGCGCTCATGCACCACCACATCATGGCCTTTCAATGCCAGGCGATGCGCGCAGGCCAGCCCTGCAGGCCCCGCGCCGACCACAGCCACGCGCTTGCCTGTTGGCGCCGCGCGGGTAAAGGGATGCACATTGGCGTCCATCAACCGATCGGTGGCAAAGCGTTGCAACCGACCAATTTCCACCGGCTTGCCCTCCGCCACCTCGCGCACACAAACCTCTTCGCAAAGCTGCTCAGTCGGACAGACACGGGCGCACATGCCGCCCATGATATTTTGCGCAAAAATTGTCTTGGCCGCAGCCTCGGGCGTGCCGGTCGCGATTTGCCGGATGAACAGCGGGATGTCGATTGTCGTCGGGCAGGCCGTCATGCAGGGCGCATCATGGCAGAAATAGCACCGATCCGCCGCAACTTGCGCTTCATGCGGGGCAAATCTGGGCTGCACGTCACCAAAATTATCTACATAGGCGGTGGAAACCAAGCGTTGGGCCACCACACCAGGCGTAAGCAAGCTGTTGGACAAAATAGCACCTCCGGGTTGTCGCCTTGCACGGCGTCTTAAAATCAAGCTGCCACAGGTCTATTTTTTTATCAAAGGGTAAATAAAAACTGCGCGAAAATTTCTTCTGAACCCTTCAAGGCAATCTTGGGTCTTTTTTCCCAAGCCCCTGTCGCGTATATGTGTGCAATCAATCGGAAGGCTGGGCTTGACCCAAGCCGCAAAAGCAAAGACCCATAGGGGACGGCATGAGCAAACAATCCACTGACGCTGACGTCGCATTCATCGCGGCACTTGCGGAACTTCTGAACAAGCACGAGCTGACCGAACTCTCTGTCAAACGCGATTATGGCGAAGATGACAGCTTGGATGTGCGCGTCGTCAAGCAGGCAAATGTCGTGCAGATGGCGGCTACGGCCCCAGTGATAATGCATTCCGCGCAGCCAACAGCGGTGCCCGCCGCCGCCGTAGCGGTTAATGATCCTGCACAGCATCCCGGCGCGGTAACCTCGCCGATGGTTGGAACCTGCTACCTGTCGGCCGAGCCCGGTGCGACGCCATTTGTCGCCGTTGGAAGCACCGTTACCGAAGGCCAAACGGTCATGATCATCGAGGCGATGAAAACCATGAACCACATTCCCAGCCCTCGCGCCGGCGTGGTCAAGCGCATCGTTGTTTCCGATGGCACAGCCGTCGAATACGGTGCGCCCTTGATGATCATCGAGTAAGCCCATGTTCGACAAAATCCTGATCGCCAACCGGGGCGAGATTGCCCTTCGCGTGATCCGCGCCTGCCGTGAGATGGGAATCCAATCCGTCGCAGTGCATTCCACCGCCGACTCGGACGCTATGCATGTGCGCATGGCTGACGAATCTGTTTGTATTGGCCCGGCCTCGTCGACCGATAGCTACCTGTCCAAGGCCGCGATCATTTCGGCCTGCGAAATCACCGGGGCGCAAGCCGTGCATCCTGGCTATGGTTTCTTGTCAGAAAATGCCGCATTTTCGCAAGCGCTGGCCGATCACGGGATCGTCTTTATCGGGCCAACTGCCGAACATATCCGCATCATGGGCGACAAGATCACCGCCAAGGAAACCGCCAAAGCGCTGGGGATCCCCGTGGTGCCCGGCTCTGCAGGCGGCGTGCCCGATTACGAAGCGGCAATCATGGCAGCGGAAAGCATCGGCTTCCCTGTGATCATCAAGGCCACGGCTGGTGGTGGCGGGCGCGGCATGAAGGTTGCCCACAACGCTGCCGAATTGGAAATTGCGTTTCGGACCGCGCGTTCCGAATCGAAAGCCGCTTTCGGCAATGATGAAGTTTATATCGAGAAATACCTGCAAAAGCCGCGTCATATTGAAATTCAGGTGTTCGGCGATGGCAAGGGTAAGGCCGTGCATCTGGGTGAGCGCGATTGCTCGCTGCAACGTCGGCACCAAAAGGTTTTCGAAGAGGCCCCCGGCCCCTGTATAACCCCGGCCCTGCGCGCGAAAATCGGCAAAGTCTGCGCGGATGCCGTGGCCTCGATAAACTATATCGGCGCTGGCACCATCGAATTCCTTTATGAAGATGGTGAGTTCTTTTTCATCGAAATGAACACGAGGCTTCAGGTCGAGCACCCTGTGACCGAAGCGATTTTCGGTGTTGACCTAGTGCGCGAGCAAATTCGGGTCGCTGCCGGGCTTGAGATGTCCTTTGGGCAAGACGATCTCGAAATCAACGGCCATGCTATTGAAGTGCGGATCAATGCCGAGAAATTGCCAAATTTCACCCCCTGCCCCGGCAAGGTGCGGATGTTCCACGCGCCCGGCGGCTACGGTGTGCGGATGGATTCGGCGCTCTATTCCGGCTATTCGATTCCGCCCTATTATGACAGCCTGATTGGCAAGCTGATTGTGCATGGCCGCGACCGGCCCGAGGCATTGGCCCGCCTGCGTCGTGCGCTGGGAGAGTTGATCATTGATGGCATCGACACCACGGTCCCGCTGTTTGATGCGCTATTGGCCGAGCCCGACATTCAGAACGGCGACTACAACATCCACTGGCTTGAAAAGTGGCTGGCCGCGCAATTCGGTTAAGGGATTGGGGCGGGTCGCAAGACACCGCCCCTTTTTGACATGAAAAACGCTCTCACCCCTGAAATTTTGCTACGGGCCTATGCCGCGGGCGTTTTCCCAATGGCCGAGGGCCGCGATGATCCAACGATCCATTGGATAGACCCACGCAAACGCGGCGTCTTCCCTTTGGACAATTTCCATATTTCCCGCAGTCTCTCCCGCCATATTCGACATGCAGCCTATTCCATCAGAACAGATACCGAATTTTCTGCTGTCGTTAAGGGCTGTGCTGACCGTGCCGAAACCTGGATCAACCCCGAGATTTTTCGCCTTTATAGCGACCTTCACGATCTGGGATTCGCCCATAGCCTTGAGGTTTGGGATGGCGAGGCCCTTATCGGCGGGGTTTACGGTGTTGCCATCGGGGCTGCGTTTTTTGGTGAAAGCATGTTTTCACGCCGCACCAATGCCTCAAAAACCGCGCTGGCCTATCTGATCCACCTCCTGAACGCAGGCGGCTTTTCCTTGTTTGATACTCAGTTTCTAACGCCTCACCTGGCGTCGCTTGGGGCCGTCGAGATATCGCGGGCCCAATATCATCAACTCTTGAAAAACGCCTTACCGGCACAGGCAAGTTTCACACCGGCGGGCTATTGTCCGGTGCCGGAATCCGTGGCGGCCGGATCGGTATTTGCATCAGCCGAAGGGTCGTCAACCACGTCCGGCAATTTAAGATCCGGCACGTCACAGCGCAACACCCAGACATCATAGCGCGGATGGTCCATCGCAGACAGCGCGGGGCTTGAAGCAATCATCCAGCCATCAAACACCGGCGCCTCTGCCTTATCCTCGATCACGGTAAGATGGGCAAAGGCCTCGGCCGTAGGGTTTTCGGTGTAATAGCGGCACTCATCTACGCGCACCGACAGACGACCAAAGCTCTGGCTCTGGCCATCAGCAAGAACCATATCCGAAACCTGCCCCGAAAGTTTGTCCAACAAACGCAGCTTGGCACCGCCAGCCTTGGTCACCTCTTGGGCGGCAACGGGTTGCGCCAACAAAAGCACAAGAAGCGCCAGCAGTCTCACGGAGTTGCCCCGGCATCGGCCTTGGGCGGATCAACCTTGGTGCCAACGAATTTCATCAGCAAGGTGATAAGGCTGACGGCGCCTTGGGTGTCCTCGATCTCATCGCCGGGGGCCAGATTGTCAGGCGATCCGCCGGGCACCAATTCAACAAAATTGCCGCCAAGCAACCCTTCAGAAGAGATCAAAATCGCCGAATCCGTGGGCAATAACACAGACTTGTCCAACGCCACATTCGCATCGGCCATATAGGTTGTCGGGTTCAGCGTCAGGCCGGTAATGGTGCCAACCTTTACGCCGGCCAGACGATCATCTGATCCGACGGTAATGCCTTCCGCAGACCGGAAACTTGCCACCAGCGGGTAGGTCGATGCGCTAGGCCCTAAACCAGATGATTGGGCAGAATAGCCAAAAACCCCCCCCGCCACAGCCAGAACAACCGCCCCGGCCAATACTTCTGCGCGATTCTCAGCCATTATTTGGGTTGCCAAGCCTCATAGTCGCGACGCGCCAGCGGCTCCGCCCGACGAATAGACCCTGCGGGGGCATAGGCGGCAACAGTACCAGTCTGGTTCTCCAGATGCGGCAACTCCCAAGCCTTATGCTTCAAGGGGGCTTTGGTCGGCGGTTGATCCCAAGTGAAATGCAGCCAGCCATGCCAATCTGGCGCGATTTTGCTGGCTTCGATCTCGCCGTTATAGATTACCCAACGGCGTTTTGCGTCAGCTGTCTGATAATAGCTGTTGCCCAAGGCATCCTCACCCACCTTCACGCCCTTGCGCGACGTATAAAGCTGCGTGCCCAAAGTTTGGCCATTCCACCAGGTGAAGATACGCTTGAGGAAATTCATCGGGGCCTCCGGCTAAAGTTGCCTTGATATGGCGGATTGACGGGCCAAGGTCTAGGGGGAATGGCCGCAAATGACATTCGGCGGGCTATTGCCCGCCGTTTTGGTTTGGCCTAGCTGGCGTTGGCCTTTTCTTTCTTCTTTGGCTCGGCATGCACCTGCAAGGGCTGCACGCCTTTGGTGACAGATTCCTCATTCACCACCACTTCGGCCACGTCATCCATACCGGGCAGTTCGAACATGGTATCCAACAGGATATCTTCCATGATCGAACGCAACCCCCGCGCGCCAGTCTTGCGCATGATGGCGCGTTTGGCGATCGCAACCAGCGCGTCGGGCGTAAAGGTCAGCTTGGTGCCTTCGATCTCGAACAGGCGCTGATATTGTTTCACCAGCGCGTTTTTCGGCTCGGTCAGGATCGTCACCAAAGCAGGCTCGTCCAGATCGGTCAGCGTCGCGATAACGGGCAAACGACCAACAAACTCCGGGATCAGGCCGAACTTCAGCAGATCTTCGGGCTCAAGTTCTTTGAACAACTCGCCAGCACCGCGCTCTTCCGGGCCCTTGACAGCCGCCCCGAAACCGATGGCCGAGCCTTTGCCACGCTGGGCGATGATCTTCTCAAGCCCCGCAAAAGCGCCGCCACAGATGAAGAGGATGTTCGTGGTATCCACTTGCAGGAATTCTTGCTGAGGATGCTTGCGCCCGCCCTGCGGTGGAACAGAAGCCACAGTGCCTTCCATGATTTTCAGCAAAGCCTGCTGCACGCCCTCACCAGACACGTCGCGCGTGATCGAGGGATTGTCAGACTTGCGGGTGATCTTATCGACCTCGTCGATATAGACGATCCCGCGCTGCGCCCGCTCGACATTGTATTCAGACGCCTGCAACAACTTGAGAATAATGTTCTCAACATCTTCGCCGACATAACCGGCCTCGGTCAGCGTGGTGGCATCCGCCATTGTAAACGGCACATCCAGAATTCGCGCCAGAGTTTGCGCCAGCAGAGTTTTGCCGCAACCCGTCGGCCCAATCAGCAGGATATTCGACTTTGACAATTCGATATCCGTCTTGGTCGAATGGTTCAGACGTTTGTAATGGTTATGCACGGCCACCGACAAAACGCGCTTAGCATGCACTTGGCCGATCACATAATCATCCAGCACTTTGCAGATATCGCGCGGGGTCGGCACGCCATCGGTGGATTTCAGCCCGCTTGACTTGGTTTCTTCACGGATGATGTCCATGCAAAGCTCGACGCATTCGTCGCAGATGAAAACCGTCGGGCCAGCAATCAGTTTGCGGACCTCATGTTGGCTCTTACCGCAGAACGAACAGTAAAGTGTGTTCTTGCTATCGCTGCCGGAATTATTGGCCATGGGTATCCTCTGCCCTGCGCCCTTGCGGGCCTTGTGTAGAGTCTAAGCCAAGGGCCAAGGCTCTACAAT
>CBDUEF010000036.1:0-13446 GCA_965366095.1 uncultured Cypionkella sp.
GTGTCCACGCCCGCCAAGCTGTTGGACATTCGCCGCGTCGCGGTTGAGGCCGATACCATCGGGCGGCATGTGGCGGATGCGGCCAAGCTGGCCAAGTTGATCGACCGCTTTCGGGGGGAGACGGATGGGTGGCGCGATGATGTGTTGATCTCCGAGATGATCGAATTGGCCAAGAAAACCGGCGATGTGACGCGGGTGCCGATCAGCCTGCCCGCGATGAGTTTCGAGCAGGCGAATTTCTGGACCGCACATTTCGGTGGGATTTATGTGTTTCGGGATGTGGCCTTTCCGGGGCTGATCGCCACCAAGCCGCGCGCCGATCTGGGCAAGTTGCCGATCTCGCCGGTGCTGGATCTGACCCAGCGCAACGAGATTGCCGATTGGTTGGAGCGCAATGGTTTGGTGGAGCCGATTGTGCAGGCGCGGGATATGGATTCGGCCGCCGTGCTGCGTCAGAAGATGGATTTCATTCTGGTTGAGGCAGCCGATGCGTTGAACCTGGATGTGGGGGATGCGCGCCGGACCGAATTGCGCAAGATCGCGGTGAAGCTTGGGGCGGCGCTGCCCGACGAGTTCAAGGGTTTGGCGGCGCTTTTGGCCTGGGTGGAAAAGGCTGGGGATTGGCCGAGGATCAGTTCGGAACATCCGGCGTATTTTTACACCTTGCGGGCGGCGGCGGGGCCGAACCGGGATTTGGTGAACATGCTGTTGACGGAGTTGTCGCCGATGGATGTGCGCCAGATGTATATCATGCACAAAGAGCTGTTTTACGCCAGCTATGCCACTTGGTCGGATCGCAAGCGGCAATATGTGGCGGATTTCCTGGAACGCGAATACAAGGTGGATGCGCAAGGCGCGCGGCGGGCGTTGTTTGGCCCCGAGCCGTCGATGGACGTGCGGGGGCGGGACGAGCCGAAGCCTGCGCGCGATATGGTGCAGGCCGTTGGCCCTTGGGGTGCGGTGCGGGAGGGACGCAAATGATTGCAATCATTCGGCTGGCCGTGGTGGGATTTGTGATCCTGAGCGTGGTCTATTGGATCGTTTCGGTCTATTCACGCTCGGTCCGACGCGAGACGTTGGAAAAAAGATATGATGCGGGGGGTATCGAGGGCGAGCGCGATGCCTATATCGAGGCGGGGATGCAGGTCTATCAGCATGGCTTGCGGCGGCGGCTGATCTGGCTGGTTTATATCATTCCGACGGTGGTGATTTCGGTCACGGTCTATCTGGTGAATTATCAATAGGAGCCTTTGGCAATGTGGACCAAGGTAAAATGGACGTTGCGGATTCTGGCGTTGCTGGTGGTGGGGTTGTTCCTGCACTACACCTTGCCGCATCATGATATCGTGCGGATCACCAATACCTATAATCGTCTGACCACGGTGGGCACGGAAAATTCCTGGGCCTATGCTTCGCCTGATACCGGCACGGCGGAAAGCACAATCACCCGCGATATTCGTTTCATCGAGGCGGTGTTTCCGGATGGCTCAGTGATTGTCTATCGCAACGAGGATACCGGCTGGGTTTGGCCGCCCTATTTCAAATATGACAGCTCCAACTTGCAGGCCGAGGCCGGCAATCTGAAATCGACCGAAGCCGCGCCGAAATGGGTTTCGATCACGCATTACGGCTGGCGGTTCCCGTTCCTGTCGATCTATCCCAATGCGGTGACGATGAAGGAAGTGGTCAGCCCGGATGTGCGGATCATCCCATGGGTGCCGATTGTGGTGCTGTTGGCGCTGGCGTTTCTGGTTTTCATGGTGCGCCGGATGTGGGCGCAGTTTTGGGAGCGCTCGGTTGAGCCTGCGGTGGCGGATGTGGAAGAGGCATGGGACGCGGTGGATGCGCGGGCCGATGCGGCGAGGGATTCTGCCAAGGGGTTCTTTGGGCGCATTGGGGCTTGGTTTGGAACCTGGCGCGAGAAGCCCAAGCGTTAGCGCGGTTGAAGCCAAGGACCCTCCGGGGGGGATATTTGGACGATGAGGATGCGATGGTTTCGATAGCTGTGCTTTGGGAGGACTGGGCGGATCGGGCGGTGGCGCTGCCGGCCTATCAGACGGCTGGCTCGGCGGGCGCGGATATTTGCGCCAATTTTCCAGAAGCTGAGCGCGCGGCGGGGCTGGTTTTGGCGCCCTTGGAGCGGGTGGTGGTGCCGACGGGAATTCGGGTGGCAATTCCCGAGGGGTTTGAGATGCAGATCAGGCCGCGCTCGGGGTTGGCGCTGAAATTTGGCATCACGCTGCCGAATTCGCCGGGGACGATTGATAGCGATTATCGCGGGCCTTTGGGGGTGCCTTTGGTCAATCTGGGGGCGGAACCCTTTGTGGTGCGGCACGGCGACCGGGTGGCGCAATGCGTGGTGGCTCCGGTGGTGCAGGCGGGGTTTGCAGTGGTTGAGGTTCTTGGCGAGACGGCGCGTGGTCCGGGCGGTTTCGGGTCGACCGGGGCTTAGGGGGCGCAATGTTGGTCTTGGGACTTGTGGCGGCGCTTTGGGCTTTGGGTTGGGCGATGGCGGTGCCGGTGCGGCTGCGCTGGGGGATGATCGCGCTGCTGTGGCTGGCGGTGATTGTGGCGCATATGACCTTGCCTGAAGGCTCGGGGCTGCGGCTGGCGATGGGCGGCGATGCGCGGGTCTGGCTGGTATTGGGCGGCGTGGTGGCGCTGGTTTTTGGCTATGCGCGGGTGTTGCGGCGGCTGCGGGTGGCTCCGGTGGCGGTGCCCAAAGCGGGGGTTTCTGATACCGAATTGGACCGCTATGCCCGCCATATCATGCTGCGCGAAATCGGTGGGCCGGGGCAGAAACGGCTGAAGGCGGCCAAGGTGTTGGTGGTGGGGGCCGGGGGGTTGGGCTCGCCCGCGCTGATGTATCTGGCGGCGGCGGGGGTGGGCACCATCGGAGTGATTGACGATGATGTGGTGGAAGGGTCGAACCTGCAACGGCAGATCATTCATACCGACGGACGCATCGGCATGGCCAAGGTGCAATCGGCTGAGATCGCGATGAAGGCGCTGAACCCGTTTATCGAGGTGCGCCCCTACAAGCGGCGGCTGGATCAGGGGATCGCGGCGGATTTGGTCGCGGAATATGATCTGGTGCTGGACGGGACCGATAATTTCGACACCCGCTATCTGGTGAACCGGGCCTGTGTGGCGGCTGGCAAGCCCTTAATCGCGGGGGCGATTACCCAATGGGAGGGGCAATTGTCGCTTTATCATCCGGCGGCGGGTGGCCCTTGTTATGAGTGCATCTTTCCGGTGCGGCCAGCGCCGGGGATGGTGCCCACCTGTGCCGAGGCGGGGGTGGCGGCACCCTTGCCCGGCGTTATTGGCGCGATGATGGCGATGGAGGCGGTGAAATGGATCACCGGGGCCGGGCAGGGTTTGGCCGGGCGGCTGATGATCCATGATGCACTTTACGGTGAGACGCGGATGATTGCGGTGAAGCGGCGCGAGGGCTGTGGGTGCTGCGCCCCCTAACCAAAGCGATAGCTTGAGGCGGTGACGCCGCCGAAGACGTTATCATCGTGGTAGACGCGGGTGGCCTTTTCGGATTCGGCGGCCCCGAGGGCGGCGAAAAGGGGGACGAAATGATCCTCCTGAGCGTGGCAGGTGCGCGCGTAGGGGGCGGTTTCCCAATTTAGCAGGCTTTGGGTGCGGGCGGCGGCGGGTTGGGCCAGCGCGTCATCAAGCCAGTGATCAAAGGCGGCGGAGGGGATTTTCGCGCCGGGGCCAAACAGGCGCAGGTTGTGGTAGGAAAGGCCCGAGCCGACGATCAACACGCCCTCATCGCGCAAAGGCGCAAGCGCGCGGCCGAGGGCGAAATGGGCGGCGGGGTCGTAACCCTGTTGCAGCGAGATTTGAAACAGCGGCACATCGGCGCGCGGATACATCACATAGGCCGGAACAAAGGTGCCGTGGTCATAGCCTTGGGCGGGATCAAGCCGCGTGGGCAGGCCTGCGGCGGCGATCAGGCTGGCGGCACGCCGGGCGATTTCGGGCGCGCCGGGGGAATTGTATTTGATCAGATAGGTCTCGGGCGGGAAGCCTGAGTAATCATAGACCATGCCGGGAGATTTGCCCGACATCACCGCGAAATCGGGGCTTTCCCAATGGCCCGAGATCATCAGGATGGCGCGGGGGGTGGTGCCGATTTCCGCAGGCATCCGGGCGAGCGACGCCTCCAGGCTGGCCAGCATCTCGCGCATTTTCGGAATCCACGGCCAAGGGCCGCCGCCGTGGCTGATGAAATAGGTGGGGAGTTTGGGCATGATATCCTCGGGTGGTTATGGCTGCACTCTGCGCTTCGAGCGGTGAATGCGCAATTGGCGGAAACGGGCGTGGCGTTCTGTCCAGAGGAACGGTGTGGAAAGACGCGTTCGCCCCCTTGCCCCTTGCCCCTATGCCCTGCCATAAACGGGGGCAGAGACCTGACTGCCAAATCAAAAAATCGTAATGGGGAGTTAAGAAAATGAAGATCGCAGCCGCCCTGATGGGGCTTGCCATGACTGTGTCCACCGCGGCATTTGCGCAAAGCCTACCCGATCTGGGTGGCAAAGAAGTGGTTGTTGTGACCGAAAACGCCTATCCGCCGTTGCAGTTCATCGACAAGGACGGCAAGGCCGTGGGTTGGGAATATGATGCGATGGCGGAATTGGCCAAGCGGCTGAATTTCACCGTGAAGATCGAGAATTCATCTTGGGATGCGATGATCCCGGCGGTTTCGGAAGGCCAGTATGACATCGGCATGACCGGGATCACCATCAAGGACGACCGCAAGGAAAAGGTTGATTTTTCCGAGCCCTATATGCGCTCGGAAATGGTGATGCTGGTGCGGGGTGATGAAAGCCGCTTTACCGATGCCAAGAGCTTTGGCGCGGATGAGAAGCTGTTGGTGGCCGCACAACCCGGAACGACACCGTTTTACACCGCCGTCTATGAGGTGCTGGATGGCAATGAGGCCAATCCGCGGGTGAAGCTGTTCGAGACCTTTGGCGCGACGGTTGAGGCGCTGAAATCGGGCGATGTCGATCTGGTGTTGACAGATGGCACGGCGGGGGCGGGCTATGTTGCGGCCTCGGATGGTAAATTGAAGATCGTGGGCGAGAAGTTGGGGACCGAGGATTTCGGGTTTATCTTCCCCAAGGGCTCGGATCTGGTGGCACCGATCAATGCCGGGATCGAAGCGATGAAGGCCGATGGCACCATTGAGGCGCTGAACAAGAAATGGTTCCTTGATTACAAGATGAGCCAGTGACGTCGGTGGCCCCGGAGTGATCCGGGGCCTTTGAATATGACCCCGAAACAGAATCAGGATTTTCCATGGTGGCTGGTGGTGCTGTGCGCCATCGGTCTTTGGCTGTTTTACCAGGTCTGGGTCTCGGAGATTTACTCGCAGGTGATGTGGGTCCTGGTGAAAGGGTTGGGGATCACCGCTTTCGTGGCCGTGGTGGCCTATGTGATGGCCTGCGTTTTGGGGCTGATGCTGGCGCTGGCGGGGATGTCGCGCTTTGCGGTTTTGCGGCAGGTATCGCGGTTTTACATCGAAGTGATGCGCGGCATTCCGATCATGGTGCTGCTTTTGTATGTGGCCTTTGCGGCGGCTCCGGGCTTTGTGGTGGCGTGGAATTGGCTGATCACGCCCTTGGGGTTCGAGCCGATGGGGACGCGGGATTTTCCGCTGCTGTGGCGGGCGGTGATTGCCCTGATGCTGGCCTATTCGGCGTTTTTGGCCGAGGTGTTTCGGGCCGGGTTGCAGGCGGTGGACCAAGGCCAGATCGAGGCGGCGCAGGCGCTGGGCCTGACGGCGTGGCAGCGCTTTCGGCTGGTGGTGTTTCCGCAGGCGTTCCGGATGATTCTGCCGCCTTTGGGCAATGATTTTGTGGCCATGGTGAAGGACAGTTCCTTGGTTTCGGTGTTGGGGGTGTCGGATGTCACGCAACTGGGCAAGGTGATGGCGGCGGGGAATTTCAGGTATTTCGAGACCTATAATATTGTGGCGCTGATCTATCTGACGATGACGATCGGGCTGTCGCTGGTGTTGCGGCGGTTGGAGCGGCGGCTGAAGGTGCGCGACGAAAGGTGATCTGATAGCGCGGCTTTGCCGCAAGCCCTTGAAGCGCTGACGCGCGGGCCTTGCCTTTGGCAAGTCCGTTTTGAGTATTTGGGCAAAGTGCAAATGGCTTGGGGCTGGACCTTTCGCCGGGGGGTGCCTAGCTTGCGGCCAAAGGAGACATGCCATGAATGCTGTTTTGTCGGAGTGGGATGGGGAATTCGGGTTGCCGCCGTTTGCGGCGATTTCGGATGGCGATTTTGGTCCGGCGTTTGACGCGGCTTTGGCGGAGGCGCGGAGCAATATTGCGGCGATTGCTGGAGCGCAGGAGGTGCCATCCTTTGCCAATGTGATCGAGGCGATGGAGCTGGCCGAGGGGGTGTTGGACCGGGTGTCGGGGGTATTTTACAATCTGGCCGGGGCCGACAGCACGCCAGCGCGCGAGGCTTTGCAGCGCGATCTGGCGCCGAAACTGTCGGCGTTTTCATCGGAAGTCACGAATAACAAGGCGTTGTTTGGCAAGATCGAAGCGTTGTGGCAGCGGCGGGCGGCTTTGGGTTTGACGGCTGAGCAGGCGCGGGTGTTGGAGTTGTATCGGCAGATGTTCGTGCGCTCTGGCGCGCAGTTGGAGGGGGATCAGGCCGCGCGATTGACGGCGGTGAAGGCGCGGCTGGCGGTGTTGGGGACGGCGTTCAGCCAGAATGTGCTGGCCGAAGAGCGGTCTTGGTTCATGGAGTTGGGCGAGGGCGATCTGGAGGGGTTGCCGGGCTTTGTGGTGGCGGCTGCACGGACGGCGGGGGTGGAAAAGGGCGTGTCCGGCCCGGTGGTGACGCTGTCGCGGTCCTTGATCGTGCCGTTCTTGCAGTTTTCGCCGCGCCGGGCGTTGCGGCAGCGGGCCTATGAGGCCTGGGTGGCGCGCGGTGCCAATGGCGGGGCGACGGATAATCGCGGCATTGCGGCGGAGACTTTGGCCTTGCGTGAGGAACGGGCGAGGTTGCTGGGCTATGCGAGTTTTGCCGATTTCAAGCTGGAGCCGGAGATGGCGAAAACGCCGAGCGCGGTGCGGGAGTTGTTGATGCGGGTTTGGGTGCCTGCCAAGGCCAAGGCGCTGGCGGATGCTGGGTTGTTGGAGGCGCGGCTGCATGGGGATGGGATTGCCGGGCCATTGGAGCCTTGGGATTGGCGCTATTATTCCGAGGCGCGGCGGTTGGCCGAGCATGATCTCGATGAGGCGGCGTTGAAGCCCTATCTGGGGTTGGAGGCGATGCTGGCGGCCTGTTTTGATTGCGCGCACCGTTTGTTCGGGTTGGAGTTTCGGGCGCTGGATGTGCCGCTTTATCATGCCGATGCAAGGGCTTGGGAGGTGACGCGCGGGGGCAGGCATATCGCGGTGTTCATTGGCGATTATTTTGCGCGCGGATCGAAACGCTCGGGGGCCTGGTGTTCGGCGATGCGGTCGCAGCGCAAATTGGGTGGCGAGGTTCGCCCGATTGTGGTGAATATCTGCAACTTTGCCAAGGGCGATCCGGCGCTGCTGTCTTATGATGATGCGCGCACGCTTTTCCATGAATTTGGCCATGCGTTGCATCAGATGCTGTCGGATGTGACCTATGGGTTTATCTCGGGGACATCGGTTGCGCGCGATTTTGTCGAACTGCCAAGCCAGCTTTATGAGCATTGGCTGGAGGTGCCGGACGTGTTGGAAAAACACGCGCGGCATGTGGAGACGGGGGCGCCAATCCCTGCTGATATGCTGGCGCGACTGTTGGCGGCGGGGACCTATGATCAGGGCTTTGCGACGGTGGAATTTCTGGCCTCGGCGCTGGTGGATCTGGCGTTTCATGAGGGCGCGGCCCCTGCCGATCCAATGCAGAAACAGGCCGAAGTATTGGAGGCGATCGGGATGCCGCATGCGATCCGGATGCGCCATGCGACCCCACATTTCGCGCATGTGTTTTCGGGGGATGGTTATAGCTCGGGCTATTATTCCTACATGTGGTCGGAAGTGATGGACGCCGATGCTTTTGCCGCCTTTGAAGAGGCGGGGGATGCGTTTGACCCAGAAACGGCGGCGCGGTTGGAGCGGTTTATCTTGTCGGCAGGCGGATCAGAGCCGCCGGAGGTGCTTTACACCAAATTTCGAGGACGGATGCCGGGGGTAGAGCCTTTGCTGAAAGGGCGCGGGTTGTTGGAGCCGGTTTAGGGGGCTTTGCCCCCTCGGCCTACGGCCTCACCCCCGAGTATTTGGGCCGAGATGAAAAATCGGCGGTTTCATCTTGGCGAAAATACTCCCGCCGGAGGCATTTTTTTGGGAAAGGGTGCGGGCTATTTGCGCAAGTCGCTGGGCGCTTGGTTGAATTTGGTGCGAAAGGCGCGCGACAGGTTTGAGGCCGAGGCAAAGCCCGTGCGCAGGGCGATCTCGGCCAGCGGGTGATGGGTGTCGGTGATCATGCGGCGCGCGGCGGCGAGGCGCAGGCCGAGGGCATAGGTGGCGGGGGTGGACCCAAGGGTTTGGCGGAAGAGTTGTTCGAGGCGGCGGGGCGAGAGGTTCAGGCTTGCGGCGATCTGGCTGGCAGGTTCGGGGGTGTCGATTTGCGCCTCCATCCTGGCGATAGCGCTGGCGAGACGCGGGTCGAGGCGCGGGTCGTTGGTTTTTTGCATCAGTTGTGGCTCATGCCCCGGACGCGGGGTGGTGATGAAACTGGCGGCGACCTGGCGGGCAAGGCCTGCACCGTGGCGGGCGCGGATCAGGTGCAGCATCAGATCGGCGGCGGGGGCGGCACCGCCTGCGGTAAAGCGATTGCGGTCAATGACATAGCGATCGGGAAGCACGTCAACCTGCGGGTGGGCGGCGGCGAGGTCTTCGTGGTCTTCCCAATGCACGGTGGCCTTGAAGCCGTTGAGTAGCCCTGCGCGGGCCAGCACCCAGGCCCCCGCGTCGATGCCCCCTAATGCTGTGAACTGACGTGACATGCGCGAGAGGTCGCGGATCAGTGGCGCGGTGGCGACCTCGGATTGCCGAAAGCCCGCGATCACTACCAGCGCATCGGCACCCTCGGCGGCGGCAAGCGGGCCGTTGGAGGGCAGCTCGATCCCGCAGGTGAGGGGCACCGCCCGGCCATCGGGCGAGACGACGCGCCAGTGATAGACGGTGTGGCCAAGGTGACGGTTGGCCGACCGCAGCGGATCGAGGGTCGAGGCGACCTCAAGGATAGAGGCTTGCGGCAAGACCAGTAGGGCAAGGGTCATCGGTTGCTGCGACGGCGCGAAGATTGTTTCGTTTTTCGACATATGGATTTCGTAAACGGGCAAGCGGGGTTTCGCAAGCCCGCTATGCTGGAGGCAACCCATCAGGAGGATTCCCATGCCCTTGGCCATGAACCGCGACGTATTCATCACCTGTGCCGTGACCGGATCGGGCGGCACTCAGGATCGCAGCCCGCATGTGCCCCGCAGTCCTGAACAGATTGCGACATCGGCGATTGAGGCGGCCAAGGCGGGGGCTGCCGTGGTGCATTGCCATGTGCGCGATCCGGAAACCGGCAAGCCCTCGCGTGACCCTGCGCTGTATCGCGAAGTGACCGAGCGGATAAGGGATTCCAGCACCGATGTGGTGTTGAACCTGACCGCTGGCATGGGCGGAGACCTCATGTTCGACGGCACCGAAAATATGGGCCGGATGGCCGCCCATTCCGATATGGCGGGGGCCGAAGAGCGGGTCGCGCATGTGGTGGAGTGTCGGCCCGAGATTTGTACTCTAGATTGCGGCACGATGAATTTCAACGAGGCCGATTATGTGATGGTCAACACGCCCGGCATGTTGCGGGATATGGCCAAACGGATGGTGGCCTCGGGGGTGCGCATCGAGATTGAGGCGTTTGACACCGGGCATTTGTGGCTGGCGAAAGAGTTGGCGAAAGAGGGGATTATCCCGTCGCCGGTGCTGGTGCAGCTGTGCATGGGCGTGCCATGGGGGGCGCCGGACGATCTGAACACCTTCATGGCGATGGTCAACAATGTGCCCGCTGATTGGCATTGGAGTGCCTTTGCGATTGGGCGCAATGAGATGCCCTATGTCGCTGCGAGTGTGCTGGCGGGCGGCAATGTGCGGGTGGGGTTGGAGGATAACCTGTGGCTCGATAAAGGCGTGCTGGCGACCAACGCGCAACTGGTGGAGCGGGCGGTGACGATCATCAGCAATCTTGGTGCGCGGGTGATTACGCCTGCCGAGGTGCGCGCGAAACTGAAGCTGGAGAAGCGGGCGCCGTTGCCGAGGTAGGCCCCCACCCTGACCCTCCCCACGAGGGGTGAGGGACGCACTTGGGCACAAGGGCATGCATTAGATCATCTGGAGCGCCCTCCCCCTTTCGTGGGGAGGGATGGGGAGGGGGCAATCCCCACATCAACAAGGAAAAGCGACCATGACACGCAAGGCAGCAATTATCGGTGGTGGGGTTATCGGCGGCGGTTGGGCGGCGCGATTCTTGCTGAACGGCTGGAACGTGTCGGTGTTCGATCCCGACCCGGAGGCCGAGCGCAAGATCAGCGAAGTGATGGCCAACGCCCGTGCGGCGCTGCCGGCGCTTAGTGATATTCCGATGCCGAAGGAGGGAAAGCTGTCCTTCGCGCAGACCATTACCGAAGCCGTGGAGGGCGCGGAATACATTCAGGAATCCGTGTCAGAGCGCCTCGATTTGAAGCATCGCGTCTTTGCACAAATCCAACAATCGGCCCCGATGGGGACGCCGATTGGGTCCTCCACGTCCGGCTTCAAACCCAGCCAGTTGCAAGAGGGCGCTGCCAATCCAGCGGTGATTTTCGTGGCCCACCCGTTCAACCCGGTTTATCTTTTGCCCTTGGCCGAGGTGGTGCCGTCGCCGCGTTCGGATGCCAAGGTCATCGAGGCCGCCAAGACCATCCTGCGCGAAATCGGCATGTTTCCGTTGCATGTGCGCAAGGAGATCGACGCCCATATCGCCGACCGTTTCCTTGAGGCGGTCTGGCGTGAGGCGCTGTGGCTGGTCAAGGATGGCATTGCCACGACCGAAGAAATCGACGAGGCGATCCGCATGGGCTTTGGTCTGCGCTGGGGCCAGATGGGGCTGTTCGAGACCTATCGCGTGGCGGGCGGCGAGGCCGGGATGAAGCATTTCATGGCGCAGTTCGGGCCTTGCCTGACCTGGCCCTGGACCAAGCTGATGGATGTGCCCGAGTTTAACGACGAGCTGGTCGATCTGATTGCGGGCCAGTCTGATGCACAGTCCGGCATGCATACCATCCGCGAGTTGGAGCGTATTCGCGACGGCAACCTAATCGGCTTTTTGCGCGCCTTGAAAGACCGCAACTGGGGTGCGGGCAAAGTGCTGCGCGAACATGACGACCGCCGCCGCGCGGTGTTTCATGCCGAGGGGCGCGGGGCCGAAGGCGCACCGATGGTCATGGCGCAGATGCAGGTTCTGCCCGGCTGGATCGACTATAACGGCCATATGACCGAGAGCCGCTATCTCTTTGCCGCCAGCGAATCCTGCGACGCTTTCCTGCGTCTGATCGGCGCGGATATGGACTATGTGAAGGGCGGTCATTCCTATTACACCGCCGAAAACCACATCATGCATCTGGGTGAGGCCAAGCTGGGCGACCATTTGGTCGGCACCGTGCAGGTGCTCAGCGTCGATGACAAACGGCTGCATCTGTTCATCCGCATCCTGAAGGATGGCGCGCCAGTGGCGACGGTGGAACAAATCTTGCTGCATGTCGATATGAAGGCGGGCAAAACCTGCACGGCTCCGGCGGCGATCCTTGACAAGGTCCGCCCGATTGCTGCCGCCCATGCCAGCCTGCCGCGCCCCGAAGCCGCGGGCCGCTACGTCGGGCAGCGCAAATGAAGCGGGTTTTGATCACGGCCGGGGCTGATGGCATCGGCCTGGTCATGGCGCGGGCTTTTGCCGAGGCGGGTTACCGCGTTTGGGTCACGGATATCGACAAACACGCCATCGCCGCCCTGCCACCCGGTATCCGTGGCACGGTCACCGATGCCAGCCATGAGTCAGCAATGGAGCTGCTGTTCGCCGAGATCGCCGAGGACTGGGGCGGGCTGGAGGTGCTCTGCGCCAATGCCGGGATCAAGGGGCCGACCGCGGCGATCGAGGATATGCCGCTGGAGGGCTGGCACCAATGTCTGGCCGTCAATCTTGATGGTGCGATGCTGGCCGCGAAATACGGCGCGCGGATGATGAAACCGGCACGGCGGGGGGCGATGATCTTTACCTCCTCGACCTCGGGGCTTTATGGCACACCCTATCGCGCGCCCTATGTGGCGGCGAAATGGGGCGTCATCGGGTTGATGAAAACCGTGGCGATGGAGTTGGGACCACATGGTATCCGCGCCAATGCGATCTGCCCCGGCTCGGTCAACGGGCCACGGATTGACCGGGTGATTGAAGCTGAGGCCGCCGCCAAGGGGATGACCGAGGACGCGGTGCGGCACGGCTATGCCTCTGGCACCGCGATGAAACGGCTGTCTGATCCCGAGGACGTGGCGCATCTGGCGCTTTACCTTGCCTCGGACAGCGCGCGCATGATCTCGGGTCAGGCGCTGGCGGTGGATGGCATGACCTATAACGTTGATCCGTAAGGAAAACCGATGAATTTTGGACTGACCGAAGAGCAGAAGATGATCGTCGAGGCCACCCGCGCCTTTGTCGAAAACGAGCTTTATCCACATGAGGCAGAGGTGGAGCGCACCGGCGTTTTGCGCGAAGAGTTGCGCAAGGAAATTGCCGCCAAGGCCATCGCGGCCGGGCTATATGCTGCGAATATGCCCGAGGATGTGGGCGGCGCGGGGCTGGATACGCTGACCTGGCTGCTTTACGAAAAGGAACTCGGCAAGGCCAATTACGCGCTGCACTGGACCTGTGTGTCGCGGCCCTCAAACATCCTTTTGGCCTGCGAGGGCGATCAGCGCGAGCAGTATCTGTTCCCCTGCGTTCGCGGTGAAAAGCATGACTGCCAGGCGATGACCGAACCCGGTGCGGGATCGGATTTGCGCGGCATGAAGGCCACAGCCCGGGCCGAGGGCGACGATTTCATCCTGAACGGCACCAAGCATTTTATCAGCCACGCCGATGTCGCCGATTTTGCGATTGTCTGGGTAGCGACGGGCGAGGAAGACACCCCGCGCGGGCCGAAAAAGCTGATCACGGCGTTTCTGGTCGACAAGGGCACCAAGGGCTTTACCGTGCGCGACGGCTATAAGAACGTCAGCCATCGCGGCTATAACAACATGATCCTGGAATTCGACGATTGCCGCTTGAGCAAAGGCCAAGTGCTGGGCGAGGTTCACAAGGGCTTTGAAGTGGCGGGGCAAGAGGTGGGGGCGGCGCGGGTGTAGGTAGGGG
>CBDUEF010000037.1:0-13370 GCA_965366095.1 uncultured Cypionkella sp.
ATCGGCGGAAAGCACGCCATTGGCGTCGGTGTCGGCGGCTTTGAAAACCTCTTCAGTCACCGCCGGATAGGCCGCAACCACCTCTTCCATCGAAAACGCGCCATCGTCATTGGCGTCTTTCACCATAGGGGCCTCCTGAGCAAAGGCAGCGCCAGCAGCAACAGAGGCGATGGCCGCAAGGGTGAGGGCTAGTTTGGTCATTGTCTTACTCCGGTTTTGTCCCACGACATGTGGAACATTCTGGTGAAGGATCATGGCCTTCCCGAAAGGGTTTGCCCTTTACCCGATTGATTTTCCAGATAATTTCGGCCAAATGAAATCAACTTGATCCGCCGGGAAACCTCGCGTTTCAGCCGATGGAATTGCGTGATTTGGGCAGGAAGTTGCAAGACCTGGCCAAAGCCATGGTTTTGGCAATTCCCCGCCTGAGGCAAGAGGCCGCTTTGGCGCATTGCCAGCGGCAGGCCGCCGGTTTTGCTGCAAAGTCTTGCCAAGCGGAAAGGCGCCTTGGCCAGGTTTCCGCCTGATCAGGCCCTAAAGGGACGATGGCAGGGCAGTTTCTCGCGGCGGCAATCGCTAATCTCTGTAACAATTGCCAAAGAAAAAGGCCGCCGCAGACTGCGACGGCCCCTTATCTCGCTTAACGCGAAATTACTTTGCTGCGAAGGAGCCTGCGTCCACAGCAGCTTTCAGCTCGTCAGCCGACAGATCGCCGTTTGCGTCAACGTCAGCAGCTTTGAAGATCTCTTCGGTTACTGCCGGGTAGGCAGCCACAACTTCTTCCATCGAATATGCGCCATTGCCATCGGTGTCAGCCACCACAACAGCGTCTTGCGCGAAAGCGGCGCCAGCGGTGAAGGAAGCGATTGCGGCGAATGCGAGTGCGAATTTGGTCATTTGGTCTTACTCCGAAACGGCGGTGGCCAGCGGCCCCGCCTAAACAGAAGGCACATTACCTTCGTGGCGGAACCTACTGATTTCAAGCAGACTTTCCAGATGAGTCGGAGGGTGTTTGCGCTATTCTCACGGGGATGTGATCGCCCTATTTGCGACGGACAAACTCGGTCAGGATCACGATGCGCTGGCCCTCAACCCGGCCCTCGATCTGGGCGGCATTGTCGGCAACCAAAGAAATTCCGCGCACGGCGGTTCCGCGTTTGGCGGTGAAATTCGCGCCCTTGACCACCAGATCCTTGATCAGCACCACCGTATCCCCCTGCGCCAATACCGCGCCGTTGCTGTCAAGATGCTGCACCGGGGCGGGCGCATCGGCCCAGACCTGCGCCTGTGGCAAAAGATCCATGCCCGCGCGCGATTCGGCAGCCCAAGGCGCATCAATCAGCCCAAGTTTGCGCCAGACCGCAAATTGCACCGCAGGCTCGGCGCTCCAGGCCGCGCCCTCAAGGCAACGCCAGTGATCGGCCGCGACATCCTCTTCGCCGCGACAGGCTGGGCACAGCAAGACCGAATCCGCCGGCGCAAAGGCCACGGCCTCCAGCCCCTCGGGCGCGCCGCAAAACTCACAGGCGCCACCAGCGCGGGCGATCAGATCGGAAAGGGGCATCGGGATATCCTTATGGCTGTTGGCCCTGCGATGTCATAGCGACATCCCCGGCGCAATCCCTTGCTGGCGCGCCAAGGCTCAGAGTTTGGAGAGCTTTTTCTGCAAATCGGCAAATTGCTTTTTGATCTCGGCCAATTCATCCGCGCTGCTTTGCGCGGCAGGCTCTTCCACCTCGGGCGCCGGGCCCGATCCCGACCAGCCGGGAACGCCACCCATCATGGTTTTCAAAAACGCCTCTTGCTGCTTTTTCATCAGATCAAAGCCGGGGATAGAGGCCATCGGATTGGGGATCCCGCCCATCACCTTGGTTTGGCTTTCGCGCAACATCTCGAAACTGGCGGCCAGAAACTGTGGCACCACCGATTGGATGTTCGAGGTATAGCTGCGCACAAGGTCGGTCAGCACATTGGTGGGCAAAACGGTATCGCCCTTGGATTCACGCTCGGCCACGATTTGCAGCAGATATTGCCGGGTCAGATCATCGCCCGATTTCAGATCAATGATCTGCACTTCGCGGCCGGTGCGGATAAAGCCCGAAATGTCCTCAAGCGTCACATAATCCGAGGTTTCGGTGTTGTAGAGGCGGCGGCTGGCATAGCGTTTGATCAGCAGCGGCTTGGAATTATCGGCCATAAAGACCTCCCCGGATTTTGCAGTGCAGAGAAACTCTAGGGCAGTGCAGCACAAAAAGAAAGAGCGGGCTTTTCAGCCCGCTCTTTGCGCCCCATGGGAGGATGGAAAGCGCAGATCCCGAAGGATTACTTGGCAGCGACGGTTGCTTTTTTCGCAGCAGCGGTCACGTCATCAGTGGCTTTTTTCACGGCGGCGGTTGCGTCGTCGGTGGCTTTTTTCACAACGGCAGTGGCTTCAGCCGAAGCGTCCTTGCCAGCAGCCATCATCAGCTCAACGGTTTCCATCTGCACTTTTTTCGCAACTTCAGCGAAAGCAGCCATGTTCTCGGAAGCCATTTCAGCAGCGGCCGAAGCGAAATCGCTGAGGGATTTCGAATAGTCAGCAGGCTCGGCCTTGGCTTTGGAAGCTGCCGACAGCTTAGCCAGAGTCTCTTTTGCCCATTTGGACGAAATTTCGTTCGACTTTTCAGCAGCTTGCAAAGCTACAGCCGACAGCTTCTCGCCGAAAGCGGCTTGGGTTTTGAAAGCGTTCTGGAACGCCGAAGCGTCAACCGGGAACGAAGCCATCATGTCTTGCATGGTTTTGGTGAAATCTGTGTTGTTAGCCATTTTGTCTCTCCATCTAATGCGGGGGCAGCCCGTTTCTTGATGAAGAAGATATACATGCTGCATCGCAGAAAATCAAGGTTTATTCTGCAATGCAGCATTGCATTGGCGGCATAGCTGTTGACGCAAGGGAAAGCATCATGTTGTCAGATGCTTGCCCCAGAGTTCACTCCTTTGGTGCGCTGGAAACATAAGTTCCGGGTGCCGCACAAAGCACCGGATGCGCCGAATCACCAAGGCTGCGCGCCGGAATTTGCGGACCAGACCGCTCGGCCAGCCAAGCCCCCCAGCGCGGCCACCACGAGCCGCTGGTAAAGTTGGCCCCTGCTTGCCACTCTTCTGGCGTCGTCATTTCTGCGTCAGATGTATAATGGCCGTATTTGCCTTTGGAGGGCGGATTGATGATCCCCGCGATATGCCCCGACTGCGACAGGATAAAGGTTTTGTCGGTGGACCCGAACTGACGCACGCCGTTAAAGCTCGATTTCCATTGCGCGATATGATCGGTCTCGCAGGCAATGGCGCAGACCGGCAGCTTGATGTCGGACAGGGTCACAGGCTTGCCGAAAACCGGAAACTGGCCCTTGGCGAAACCGTCTTGCTGGCACAGGCCACGCAGGTATTGCACCGCCATCTTGCCCGGCAGATTGGTGCCATCGCCGTTCCAGTAGAGCAGATCAAAGGCGGGCGGGGTTTCCCCCATCATGTAGCTTTTGATCGCGGGCGTGTAGATCAGATCGTTCGAGCGCAGATAGGAAAAGGTCTTGGCCATAAAGGTTTTGGCCATGATGCCATCGGTCTTGGTTTGCCGCTCGATCCCGTCGACCCAGTCATCCGACAAGAACACCCCCACCTCGCCCGGATCGGAGAAATCGGTCATCGTGGTAAAGAAGGTGGCCGATTTGATCGACGGATCGCCGGCCTTTTGCAGATGCGCCAGCGTCAGGCCCAGGGTGGTTCCGGCGATGCAATAGCCAACGGCATTGATCTGTTTTTGGCCGGTGATCTTGCGGGTTTCGGCCATCGCGGTCAGAAATCCCTCACGGATATAATCGTCCATCTCGACATCGGCATAGGACGCATCCGGGTTCACCCAAGACACCACAAACAGCGTAAAGCCTTGATCCACAATCCATTTGATCAGGCTGTTTTGCGGTTTCAGATCCATCACATAGAATTTGTTGATCCATGGCGGAAAGATCAGCAGCGGGGTTTCATGCACGGTTTCGGTGCTGGGCGTGTATTGGATCAGCTCGAACATGCGATTGCGAAACACCACAGCGCCGGGGGTGGCGGCGATGTTCTGGCCCAGATGAAAGGCATCGCGGTCGGCCAGAGTGACCAGCATCTCGCCGTCATTGGCCTCGATATCGGCGACCAGATTTTCCAATCCCTTGACCAAAGACGCGCCATCGGTTTCCAGCGCCTTTTCCAAAGCATCGGGGTTGGTGCCCAGAAAATTGGTCGGTGACAGCATATCGACAATCTGGCGGGTGAAATAGGCGACCCGCGCTTTTTCGGCCTCGTCGATCCCCTCCATATCGCCCACCGCCGTTTGCACGGCCTCGGCGTTCAGCTGATACTGCTGCTTGAGATAATTGAAACCGGGATGGGTCTCCCACAAGGGATTGGCAAAGCGGCGATCCTTGGGGCCGGCATCTTCGGGCGCCTTGAAATCGCCCTTGGCCAGCGCTTGTTGCGCCTCGACGTAATGTTTCATCGTCTTGCCCCAATAGGCGACCTGATGCTCCAACACGCGGGAGGGGTTTTGCAGCATTCCGGCCAGATAGGCGCTAGCGGCTTTCATATACATGTCTTGCCCGGGGCCGTTGACGCCGGGGTCTGTGGGCTTTTTGCGCGCAAGGGCGGCCATCAGACGCTCGGACAGGGCCTCGACCTTGGCGAGATTGGCCTGCATCACTTCCAATTTTTTCCCAACGTCACTGTCTGTTGTTGTTGTCATGTCAATAATTCCACCATATCTTTGCCGCTATGCAGCATAACATTGATTTGCCGCAAATGCATGTGACGTTTGGGCAGGGGCCCCCTCCCCGCATCAGGAGACGCGATGAAGTATATGGCCAGCTATGACTTTATGGAAAGCTTGCGCAACACTCAAGAATGGATGGGCGCATCCGCAATGGCCGTCGCCTCCTATCCGGTGTTCGCGATGTCGATGAATCCGATGTTCAATCTGGCCGCCGCCTGGGGGCAAGTGACCGAACGCAGCTTTGGCCGCATGATCGCAAAACCGGATTGGGGGATCCGTTCGATCGTGGGGCCAAGCGGGCAAGACCATATCGTTGATGAAAAGATCGTGGTCGAAAAATCCTTTGGCAATCTGGTGCAGTTCTTTGTGCGCCGCCGCAAACCGATGGCGCGCAAGATCTTGCTGGTGGCGCCGATGTCGGGGCATTACGCCACTTTGCTGCGCTCCACCGTGTCCAGCCTGTTGCCCGATGCCGATGTCTATGTCACCGATTGGCACAATGCGCGCGATATTCCGGTCTCGGCGGGCAAGTTCGACATCGAGGATTACACGCTGTATCTGGTTGAATTCATGCGCGCGATGGGGCCAGACACCCATGTGATCGCAGTGTGTCAGCCCGCGCCGCTGGCCCTTGCCGCCGCCGCCTATCTTGCCGCCGAAGACCCCGAGGCGCAGCCGCGCAGCCTGACACTGATCGGCGGCCCGATTGATCCAGACGCCGCCGCCACCGAAGTCACCGATTTCGGCCGCCGCATCACCATGGGCCAGTTGGAGCAGATCGCCATTCAGCGCGTCGGCTTCAAATACAAAGGTGCCGGGCGCAAGGTTTATCCGGGGCTTTTGCAGTTGCAAAGTTTCATCTCGATGAATGCCGAGCGCCACTCCAAGGCGTTTTCCGA
This sequence comes from uncultured Cypionkella sp., assembly GCA_965366095.1. Classification (GTDB taxonomy): domain Bacteria; phylum Pseudomonadota; class Alphaproteobacteria; order Rhodobacterales; family Rhodobacteraceae; genus CBDUEF01. The sequence continues at coordinate 5,692 of CBDUEF010000037.1, forward strand.
CCAGATCATGCGGGTCGCGCGGGGCGAAGCCGGCGATCATGACGCCCACAACCGTTTTTATGATGAATATCTGGCGGTGATGGATATGACGGCGGAGTTTTATCTGTCCACCGTCGAGCGTATTTTCAAAAACCGCGAAATTGCGCTGAACGAATTTGTGGTTGCGGGCAAGCAGGTTGATATCGGCGCCATCAGCAAGGTTGCGGTGATGACGGTTGAAGGGACCGAGGATGATATTTCCGCCCCCGGTCAATGCGTCGCAGCGCTTGGAATGCTGACCGGGCTGGATGAGGCGAAAAAGACCCAGCATCTGGAGCCGGGTGCCGGCCATTACGGCATCTTTGCCGGAAAAAGCTGGCGGCTGAACATCCGCCCCTTGGTGCTTAGCTTTATCGACCAGCATTCGGGCGCAAAGCCTGTGGTGAAACTCGCGCCGGTTGCGGCCGCCAAATAGCCAAGACCCCACCGGAGTTTGGGGGTTTCACACCCCCAACGCGGCTTTGGCGCTGCCAAATCCGCTTCCCCCGTGGGATATTTTTGCGATGAGGATGAAAATTTTAGCTAATTTTTAGCGAGATTGGTTTTACCCGCGAATCGCTTTAGCGCAGCATCACTGGGCCGTTCAGAAACGCCTCGATCACGTCGCCAGTGGCTTCGGGCTGCTCAAGTGTGGCGATATGGCCACAATCGGCGATGACGGCCAATTTGCCATAGGGCATCAGATTGGCGGTGAATTCCTGTCGCCGCATCGGCACCAAAGGATCGGCATCGCCTGCAATCACCAAGGCCGGAAGTTTCACCCGACGGAGGGTTTTTTGCTGATCAGGGCGGCGTTGCAGCGCCCGTGATTGGCGCAAAAACACGCCCTCGCCAAGCCCCAGCGCCATATCGCGCACCAGCGCCAGAATATCGTCACGCCAAGGGCTTTCGACCAAGGCCGAGGGCGGGATTTCCTCGCGCATCGCCTCGGCCAGCCGGCCAGAGCGGGCGGCAACCATGCGCGCTTCGCGCGCGGCGGCGGTTTGCGGCGCTTCGGCCAAAGGATCGGTGGCCAGCAGCACCACGCGGGTGACACGATCGGGCACCCGGCGGATCAGATCAAGCGCCACATCGCCGCCCAGCCCATGGCCCAGCAGGGCGAATTTCGGCGGCAGACCGGCCAAGATGGCCCCGCTCATCTGCTCGACCGTGTCGCCGCTGCTGGGCAGGGCGACATGCAGGGCCCGGCTGGAGCCAAAGCGCACGATTTGCGGCAAAAACAGGCGTGCGTCCGCCATCAGTCCGGGGATCAAGACAAGGGGTTCGGGCAGGCTCATTGTGTTTTTATCCATTGCGGGATCGAAGAGGGAATTGACCTGCCGCGGGTTTTGCCAAGGCTAGGCATCGGCGGGCTCTTTCAGGCAATCGCGCACTTCGGCTGCGATTTTTGCAAGGCAGGCCGGGGTTGAAAAGCGGTGATCGGCGCCTTTGACAAGTGTGAGGCCGATGTCGGGGCCGCTGGCGTGATTAAAGAGACGCAGCGCTGTGGCCATAGGCACATCGCTATCCTCCGAGCCTTGCAGCAAACGCACCGGAAACGGCAGCGGCAGCGGCGAGGTCAGCACAAGGTGGTTGCTGCCGTCTTCGATCAGGCGCTGGGTGATGATATAGGGGCTTTGGGCATACTCCGAGGGCATCACGACCTGCCCAGTGGCCTGCATCTCGCGGCGCTGGCGCTCGCTCAGGCCGCCCCGGATTGTTTCGGTGAAATCTGGCGCGGCGGCAATGCCGACCAGCGCCTTGATCCGCTGGGGAATTTGGCGGGCCAACAGCAATGCGATCCAGCCGCCCATCGAAGAGCCAATCAGCACTTGCGGGCCGCTTGTCAGGTTTTCGATCACCTGACGCGCATCATCAAGCCAATCTCCGATGCAGCCATCCAGAAAATCGCCCGAGGATTGCCCATGGCCGGAATAATCAAATCGCAAGAACGGGCGGCCCTGCGCCCAATCTTGCAAAAACAGCGCCTTGGTGCCCTGCATATCGGATTTGAACCCGCCCAGAAACACCAACCCCGGCCCCTGACCTTTGGTCGCATGATAGGCAATGCGGCGGCCCTGGGATGTGGTGAAAACGGTGGGTTCGTGCATCTTTGCCTCGCTTTTTGCGGCCACCTTAGCGTGGCGCGATTGACAAGGCCACGCCCCAAGGGCAAAACCGCGCCGATATAACCCGCAACCCGGCGTTTCGTAGGCGCCAAACAGACGAGGAGGACGATATGTCCCAGATTTCCCTGACCTTCCCCGATGGCAACAAGCGCGATTATGCAGCAGGCGTGACGGCGGCCGAAGTGGCCCTGTCCATCGCCCCCGGCCTTGCCAAAAAAGCAATCTCGGCCAGCGTTGACGGCGTGCATTACGATCTGCAATGGCCGATCAAGGCCAATGCGACGATTGCCATTCACACCTTGGCCGATGACGCGCAGGCGCTGGAGCTGATCCGGCATGACTGCGCCCATATCATGGCGCGCGCGGTGCAGGAAATCTGGCCCGATGTCAAAGTCACCATCGGCCCGGTGCGTGACTATGGCTGGTTTTACGATTTCGACCGCGAAGAACCCTTCACCCCCGAAGATCTTGGCCAGATCGAGGCCAAGATGAAGCAAATCATCAATGCCCGCGATCCGGTGAAAACCGAAATCTGGTCGCGGGCGCGCGCTGTCGAATATTACCGGGGCCGACATGAGCCGTTCAAGCTGGAGCTGATCGACCGCATCCCCGAGGATCAGGATTTGCGGATGTATTGGCATGGCGATTGGCAAGACCTCTGCCGGGGGCCGCATTTGCAGCACACCGGGCAAGTGCCCGCCGATGCCTTCAAACTCACCCATGTTGCCGGGGCCTATTGGCTGGGCGATGCGACCCGCCCGATGTTGCAGCGGATTTACGGGCTGGCCTTCAAGAACCGCGACGATCTCAAGGCCCATCTGACCATGCTGGAAGAGGCCGCCAAACGCGACCACCGCAAACTTGGCCGTGAGATGGACCTGTTCCATTTGCAAGACGAGGCCCCCGGCATGGTGTTCTGGCACCCCGATGGCTGGACGATTTATCGCGCGCTGGAAGATTACATGCGGGGCCGACAAAAGGCCGCTGGCTACCGCGAAATCAAGACGCCGCAGGTGGTTGACCGGGTTTTGTGGGAGAAATCCGGCCATTGGGAAGCCTATCGCGAGAATATGTTCATCGTTGAGGTCGACGAGGAAGGCGCGCGCGAAAAGCGGATCAATGCGTTGAAGCCGATGAACTGCCCTTGCCATGTTCAGGTGTATAATCAAGGCATTAAATCCTATCGCGACCTGCCTTTGCGTCTGGCCGAGTTCGGCTCGTGCCACCGCTACGAATCCTCGGGCTCGATGCACGGGCTGATGCGGGTGCGCGGATTTGTGCAAGACGATGCCCATATTTTCTGCACCGAAGATCAGATCGGCAGCGAGTGCGAATCCTTCATCCGCCTTCTGGCCAGCGTTTACAAAGACCTTGGCTTTGACGGTTTCGAGATCAAATTCTCGACCCGCCCGGATGTGCGCATCGGCTCGGATGAAACCTGGGACAAGGTTGAAGGCATGTTGGAGGCGGCGGTGAAAGCCGCAGGCGTGCCCTATGAGGTGGACCCCGGCGAAGGGGCTTTCTACGGCCCGAAACTCGATTTCAAACTGACCGATGCAATCGGTCGCAAATGGCAATGCGGCACCTTTCAGGTCGATCCGAACCTGCCCAACCGGCTGGATGCGGAATATGTCGGCGTCGATGGCGCCAAACACCGCCCCTATATGCTGCACCGCGCCACTCTGGGCAGCTGTGAGCGTTTCATCGGCATCTTGATCGAAAACTATGCGGGCAAGCTGCCGTTCTGGCTGGCCCCGCGTCAGGTGGTGGTTGCGGCGATTGTGTCAGATGCTGATCCTTTCGTGAACGAGGTGGTCAATGCGCTGAAAGCCGCCGGGGTCAGGGCCGAGGCGGATGTGCGCAATGAGAAGATCAACTATAAGGTGCGCGAGCATTCGGTGGGCAAAGTTCCCGTGATCTTGGCCATCGGCATGAAGGAAGTTGAAGAGCGGACTGTTTCAGTTCGCCGTCTGGGTGAGACGAGGACTGAAACGATCAGCCTTGATCAGGCGATTGCCACCTTTGGGCTTGAGGCGCTGCCTCCGGGCTGAACTGCTCACAACCATTTGAATACCAACAAAAACGCCGGGAGACCGGCGTTTTTTATTGCGCAAAACCGGATAACAAAATCCCTGTCATGCCCTCACAGAGGCGTGGGCCACAAATCCGTGACTGGCGCGTGAGCGTTTCGAGAGGTTAGGTTGAAAAGGTCGAAACCGACAGTGACCTAAACTTTTTAACTGGGAGAATGTTATGTCTGCTCATATGAAAACCTTCGCCATTGCCGGGGCTTTGGCCGCCGCTCTGGCTGCCCATGCTACCACCGCTTCGGCTACGGGCGAGATGGAAAAATGCTTTGGCGTCGCCTTGGCAGGCCAGAACGATTGCGCCGCTGGCGAAGGCACCACCTGCGCTGGCACCTCAAAGGTGGATTATCAGGGCAATTCCTGGAAGCTGGTTCCGGCTGGTACCTGCATGACGATGGAACTGCCGAAGCTGGACGACGGCACTGCCCGCATGGGCAGCATGGAGAAACTTGATCGCGATATGCCCAAGATGTGAGTCTGACCCGGGGGCATTGGCCCCCCGGACAACAGCAGGGGGGCTTTGCCCCCCTCACCCCCCAGAGTATTTTTGCCAAGATGAAGCCGGAAGCGGATATAATCATGCTCGATCAGCCCTTTGCCCTGCCGCATCGCCCCGGAGTGGGCTATAAGCCGCAACATCTGAGCGCGATTTTACAAGATGCGGGCGCGGTTGGCTGGTTGGAGATCCATGCCGAGAATTACATGGGCGCGGGCGGCAGGCCGCTGGCGCAGCTTGATCATCTGGCGCAGCGCTTTCCGATTTCGGTGCATGGCGTTGGCTTGTCGATCGGTGGTGAGGCGGCGCTGGATGCCGATCATCTGGCCCGGCTGAAACAGCTCTGCGCCCGCATCACCCCCGCCAGTTTTTCCGAACATCTGGCCTGGTCCACCCATGAGGGTGCGTTTCTGAACGATCTTTTGCCCCTGCCCTATACCGCCGCCACCTTGGCCCGGGTTGCCGATCATATTGACCTTGTGCAAGAGGTGCTGGGCCGCAGGATGCTGTTGGAGAACCCCTCTTCCTATCTGGCCTTTGCCGAAACCGAGATGTCCGAGATTGCGTTTCTCACCGAGATCGCCCGCCGCACGGGCTGCGGGCTTTTGCTGGATGTGAACAATGTTTTTGTCTCGGCCACCAATCAGGGCTTTGATCCGCACAGCTATATCGACGCCTTTCCGCTTGATCTGGTTGGAGAAATTCACCTTGGCGGGCATGAGATCGACAGTGACGAGCACGGCGCGCCCCTGTTGATCGACAGCCATGCCCGCGCGGTGGTTGATCCGGTCTGGGCGCTTTACGGCGCCACCATCGCCAAGGGCGGCGCGCGCGCCACGCTGATCGAATGGGACAATGACGTGCCCGACTGGCCGATTCTGGCCGCTGAGGCCGCCCGCGCCGCCGCCATTCTGGAGCCGGTGGCATGAGCCAATCTTGCTTTGCGACGGCAGTGTTGAACCCCGATATGCCAGTGCCCGTGGGTCTGATGGGCCCAGAGGGGCGCCCGGCGGGCAAGCGCTTTGATGTTTATCGCAACAATGTCATGGGCAGCCTGATCCGCGCCTTGGAGGCGGGTTTTCCGGCGATCCGCAAGCTGGTTGGAGAGGCGTTTTTTGCCGCTATGGCCGCTGAATTCATCCGCGCCCATCCGCCCAGATCGCGCATCTTGATGCTTTATGGTGCCGAGTTTGCCGCCTTTCTTGCAGGCTTTCCGCCGCTTGCCGATCTGCCCTATCTGCCCGATGTGGCGCGACTGGAGCAGGCCCTCCGCGAAAGCTATCATTCTGCCGATGCCACCGCGCTGACGCCCGAAGCCTTGGGCAAGCTGACCGAGACCGAAATGCTGTTTTCCCACCTGCGGCTTGCGCCCTCGTTGCGGGTTTTGCGCTCGGATTGGCCGATCCTGTCGATCTGGCGGGCCAATACCCAAGACGGCCCGCCGCCGCAGATGCAGGCCCAAGAACTGGCGGTGCTGCGTCCGGCATATGATCCAAGCCCGGTGCTGTTGCCAAAGGGCGGGGCGGCGGTTCTGTTGGCGCTGCAATCGGGCGAAACCCTTGCCAGCGCCTTGGCCGAGGCTGGGGAAAATCTTGATCTTGCGGCGCTTCTGGGGGTGTTGATCTCTGGGCAGGCCATCACAGGAATTGAACAATGAGCGCAGTCTTCCGGCTTTATGATCAAGGGGTTGCCAACTTGGCGCGCCAATCCGCCTGGCTTTTGCCCAGCCTTGCCCGCCTGATCTTTGCCGCCGTTCTGGCCGGTTATTTCTGGTCTTCTGCCGCCACCAAATTTGACGGCGGCCCCTTTAGCTTGTCTGCCGGGGCCTTTGCCCAGATCTTTCCAATGCAGTTCGAGGCCGTTGGCTATCAAGCCAGCAACCTTGGCCCGCTCTATCATCTGATCGCGCTGGCCGGGGCCTGGGCCGAGGCGGTATTGCCGCTTTTGCTGGTGTTGGGCCTGTTCACCCGACTGGCGGCGCTGGGGATGATCGGCTTTGTCATCGTGCAAAGCCTGACCGATATTTTTGGCCATATGGCCGGTGCCGCCAGCATCGGCCAGTTTTTTGATGCGATGCCCGATGCGGCGATACTGGATCAACGCGCGCTATGGATGATGCTGCTGGCGGTTTTGGTCCTGAAAGGCGCCGGGCCGCTGTCGTTGGATCGGTTGCTGCGGCGTTAATGCGTGTCGGGTTGCTTGGCCGCCAAGGCCAAGATGCCACCCAAGCCGCACATTGCGATCGGGAACATGGTGAACACGCCAAAACCAAAGGCCAGCCAAATTCCCGCCGCCGATGCCAGCAGCAAAATTCCGGCGGGAATGTTTTGCGAGCGCGCCATGGCCGCCCCGGCAATCGCCAGAATCGGCGCAAGGAAGCTGGCCACCTTGATCAGCATCGGATTGTTGACCTGTTGCACCATATCGCCCAGATCATTGTGGCTGTCGACAAACACCGTATAGCCATAGCCAAAAAAGCCGATCACCATCGCCCAAAGCCCGCCGATGAGGCCCAAAGTAAGTGCTGCATTGCGCATGCGAATCTCCGCGCTTGATTTTCAATCACGGTTTGGCATGATTTGCGCAGTGACGACAGAGTTTCCGACCGCCTATCGCATTGAAGGCGCCGAAAGCGCTGGATTGCACAGCCTCGGGCAATGTCGCCCGAGGGGGGTTGAGATAGGAGAGACGGCATGCCGACCGGCACCGTAAAGTGGTTCAACAGCACCAAAGGTTATGGATTCATTGCGCCAGACAATGGCGGAAAGGACGTTTTTGTCCATGTTTCAGCGGTCGAGCGCGCCGGACTCAAGGGCCTGAACGACAACCAGAAGATCGGCTATGAATTGCAATCTGGCCGTGACGGCAAGGAATCCGCCGGCGATTTACGCCTGCTGTAGGCCGCTGATCTGTCGGGAACCGGCACCCAAAAAGGGGCCGTTTCTTAAT
>CBDUEF010000038.1:0-13367 GCA_965366095.1 uncultured Cypionkella sp.
GGGCATGGGTTTTCCGACCAGCAAGACCGTCGCCGTTTTTGGCTCTGGCCCGCGTTATGGAAGTTTCCCCCATATCGAGACGCGCGACGGCTTGATTGCGGCCTTGGGCAATCCGCCAGAGGCAGGGCTGTTCGGCAAGCCGGTGGATGGGTCGCTGGGGGTGGGTGCGGTGTCGATTGTGGCCCGTGAGGCCAATGGCGATCTGCGGCTTTTGGCGGGGCGGCAAGTGTCGCCCCAAGCGCTGGCCGATGAGATCATGCAAAGTTTTCCTGCCGGGTATCTGCTGCAAGAGCGAATGGTGTTGCATCCTGTGCTGGCCGAAAAAGTAGGCGCGGCGGTGTCGACTTTGCGGCTTTGCACGATCCATCCCGAAAGCGGGCCCGAGTTGTTTTACGCCGCCTTGCGCCTGCCTTTGGGGACAGCGCCGATCGATGGCGGCTCGATTTCGCGCAATGGGGTCGCCTTGATTGAGTCAGGCTCTGGCAAGGTAACGCTGGCGATGGCCGGAATTTTTCCGAGCGGCGGGTTGTTTGAGATGGCCCCAACCGGGGCCGGCAAGTTGGTGGGCATGACACTGCCGCAGTATGACGCGGCGGTCGCGATGGTGTTGTCTGCGCATCGCGGCTTTGCTGATCATGGGGTTTTGGGCTGGGACGTGGTTTTGACGCCAAACGGGCCGGTGATCAATGAGATCAACGCCAACCCGCATCATATGGTCTGGCAACGAGTGGCCGACAGGGGGTTTTTGCACCCCGAGCACCAGGCCCGGCTGGCGCCAGTGCGGGCCTATATTGCGGCGAAACTTGCAGCAAAGCGCGCGGCGATGAAATCCAAGAAAACATGACACGGGCGCGGGCCACCCTGATCGGCGTCAGCGCGATTTTGCTCTGGTCGTTGTTGGCGCTGTTGACCGTGGGCACGGCTCCGGTGCCGCCGTTCTTGTTGAACACGCTGTGTTTTTCGATTGGCGGCGGATTGGGGCTGATCTGGTTGCTGGTGACGGGTGCGCTGGCGCAATTGCGCGGTGTGCCGTTGAGGGTTTACGCCTTTGGCACGTTGGGTCTGTTTGGCTATCACGCGCTGTATTTCTCGGCGCTGCGGATGGCCCCGGCGGCCGAGGCCGGGTTGATCGCCTATCTGTGGCCGCTGTTCATCGTGTTGTTGTCAGGCCTGCTGCCCGGTGAGCGGTTGCGCGCGCTGCATCTGGTTGGGGCGGCGATGGCCTTTGCCGGGGCGGCGCTGTTGGTGCTGCGTGGCGGTGGCGGTTTTGCGGCCTCGGCAGCGCCCGGGCTGGGCCTTGCCTTTCTTTGCGCGATCACCTGGTCGGTGTATTCGGTGGCGTCGCGGGTGATGGGATCGGTGCCCTCGGCGGCGGTGGTGGTCTATTGTCTGGCCACGGCGGCGCTGTCGTTGGTGGCGCATTTGTTATTTGAAACAACAGTTTGGCCGCAACAGGCGTTGGGGTGGTTTGCGGTTTTGGGATTGGGGCTTGGTCCGGTGGGGCTTGCGTTCTTTACCTGGGATATCGGCATGAAAAAAGGCGACATCCAACTGCTGGGTGTCGCCTCCTATGCCGCGCCCTTGCTGTCAACGCTGGCTTTGATCGGCGCAGGGATCGCGCGGCCAAGCCCGGTTTTGCTGCTGTCAGCGGTGTTGATTACCGCCGGGGCCTTGCTTGCCGCGCGGGCCAGCCTGTCGAAAGGGGCCAGCCTGTCGAAGGTGGTGTGAAATCAGGCCTCGGTCAGCCGGGTGATTTCCTCTTTGAGTTTCAGCTTTTGTTTCTTGAGCTCTGCAATGTCGAGATCATTGGATCCGGGGCTTCGTTGCGCCTTTTCAACCATATCCGAGAGATTTTCGTGCTTCTTTTTCAGTTCGGCGATGTGGGAAGCGACAGTCATTCAAGTCTCCTCTTTTCGGTTGCGTACAGGGGTAGTCCACCACAAAGATTTGGACTTGTCACGCAATCTTCAAGGTTTGAGCGGCAAGATTTCTGGGCAATTAGCCAAATTGCGCTGAAAGCGGCGCGCCGCCGCGCAAGACTTCGCTGGCGGCAGGGGTATAGCTTTCGCGGTCGCCATCATGCGCCGGGCCTTGATGCAGAACGAAGGGGGCCAGCAGGCGAAACGCCCCGCGGCCCCCCTTGCGGGCGCGCAGCAGGATGCGCAGGGCGGCACGGCCCTCGCGGGCCGCAAGCGGCAGAACGGCGGCAGAGCCCATGCGGGGCGCAAGGGCGCCAAGCACTTCGGGCAGGCCATCGGCACCGCAGATCAGCGTTAGCCAGCCGCCGGGATTGAGGCGGCGGGCGGCTGCCTGCACCCAATCGCCCAGCGGAATTTCGCGGCGCAGGGCCGTATCGCGGATGTTCAGGGGCGAGGGCGTGCCGCCTTGGGGGTAATAGGGCGGATTGGCGATGACATGATCAAAACCACGGCGCAGCGCCTGCGGCATCTCGGCCAGATCGCCACATTCGATATGGGCGGCAAAGCCATTGGCGGCAGCATTGCGCCGCGCCAGATCGGCATATCCGGGTTGCAGCTCTAGCCCGGCAAGCGCCAGAGCAGGGACGCGAGCCGCAAGGCACAACATTGCGGCCCCAGCCCCACAGCCCAGATCAAGCACCGTTTGCCCCGGTTGTGCCGGACAGGCTGCGGCCAACAGCACGGGATCTGTCGCGGCGCGATAGCCCTTGATCGGCTGCCACAAATGCAGCCGGCCACAGAGAAACGCATCATGCGAAAGCTGATCTTGGGTGAACATTCAAAGACCGTCGGGGATATCATTGTCGCGGATGGTGGCGGCAGCGCGAAAGTGGTCGCGATCCGCCACCATCAGGCGGCGCGGCAATATGCCGAGGCTGCCTTGGAAGACGCTCATGTGGACGTCCAGAACAAAGCTGGCTATACCCTCACCGTCAAGCATGGCTTGGGCGAAGGCGATCACGGTTGGGTCGTTGGTCTTGAGCAAGAGCTTCATGATGCCGAGTTATGCGGGCTTTCGCCGCGATGTCGAGACCTGATGGATGGGGAAGTGAAGTGAGTGAAACGGCGCAGAAACCGCATGACCGACTGGCCGCCTATTTGGCCGCGGATATGGAGGCGGTCAACGTCCTGATCCGCGAGCGGATGGCCAGCAAGCATGCGCCCCGGATCCCGCAAGTGACGGCGCATCTGGTCGAGGCGGGCGGCAAGCGGTTGCGCCCGATGCTGACATTGGCGGCAGCACGGCTTTGCGGCTATGGCGGTCCGTTTCATGTGCATCTGGCGGCAACGGTTGAGTTTATTCACACGGCGACCTTGCTGCATGATGACGTGGTGGATGAAAGCGCGCGGCGGCGGGGGAGGCCGACGGCGAACCTGCTTTGGGATAACAAATCCAGCGTATTGGTCGGGGATTATCTGTTTTCGCGCTCGTTCCAGTTGATGGTGGAAACCGGGTCATTGCGGGTGTTGGACATTCTGGCCAATGCCTCGGCCACGATTGCCGAGGGTGAGGTGTTGCAGCTAACGGCGGCGCAGGATTTGGCCACGGACGAGGCGATCTATCTGCAAGTGGTGCGCGGCAAGACGGCAGCCCTGTTTTCGGCGGCGACCGAGGCGGGAGCGGTGATTGCCGGGGCCGATGAGGCCGTTGTCGCTGCATTCCACAGCTATGGCGATGCCTTGGGGATCGCGTTTCAGATTGTTGATGATTTGTTGGATTATGGCGGCAGTGCCGCTGCGCTGGGCAAGAATGTCGGCGACGATTTCCGCGAGCGCAAGCTGACGTTGCCGGTGATCAAGGCAGTGGCAAAGGCCGACGCGGCAGAGCGCGCCTTTTGGGTGCGGGTGATCGAAAAGGGCCAGCAGGCCGAGGGCGATCTGGAGCAGGCGATGGCGATCATGGCGCGGCATGGCGCGATGGAGGCGGCGCGGGGCGAGGCGCTGGCTTGGGTAGCCGTCGCCAAATCAGCTTTGGCAGTATTGCCCGATCATCCCTTGCGCGGGATGCTGGGGGATTTGGCCGATTACGTCGTGGCGCGGATCTCCTGAGGCGACGGTCTTTGCGTCAGAACGCGCCCGGCGGCGCACCACCAGTCCGGGCGCTGCGCCCTGATCTTGTTTGCGGCGGCGTCGGATTGGGCCTGGCTGTCGAAGAGCGCAAAGCAGGTGGCACCTGATCCGGACATCCGCGCGATCAAGGCGCCGGGCTGTTGGGCGAGGGCGGCCAGCCCCTCGGCGATGATCGGGGCTGTGCTGATGGCGGGGCTTTGCAGATCATTGCGCTGATCGTGCAGCCAAAGCGCGAGGTCGCGGGCGGTTTCCCAGTTTGGCAAAATCTCGGGCATCGGTGGATTGGTCTTGTGGGCCAAGGCTTTGAACACGCTTGGCGTGGGCACCGCGACGCCAGGATTGAGCAACACCAGCCAGCAGGGCGGGATTTTGACGGTGCAAAGCTGTTCGCCCACGCCGCGCATTCGGCTGGGTTCCGAAGCGATGCAAACAGGAATATCCGCACCAAGGCGGCCGGCTTTTTCGGCGGCCGCTGCAAGGGTGTCGCGCGCGGCCGCCATCGACGGGGCGAATGCGGCAATCGCCCGCAGGGTGGCGGCGGCATCCGCAGAGCCACCACCGATTCCCGAAGCGGGGGGGAGGGCTTTGTGCAGGGTAAAGGCGAAATGGGTCTGCGTCGGGATCAGCCGAGCGGCGCGCAGCACAAGATTATCGGCAGTTGCCGGGATGCGGGCTGCGAAAGGCCCGGTGATGGTGAGGCTGGTTTCCAGCGCGGCTGTGGCGGTTAGCGTGTCGGCAATGCTGGCAAAGACCACCAGCGAATCCAGCAGGTGATAGCCATCGGGCCGCTGCCCGGTGACGTGCAGCGTCAGGTTGATCTTGGCGCAGGCCGGTTCAGTTGCCGTTTGCAGCATTGACAGCGCCCAGAGGCGGCGCCCCTTCCTCGGCCAGAACGGCATCCAGGCCTTTTTCCAGCTTTTTGCGGATGCGGGTGGCGTCTTTGTCTGTTGGCTTGAAAGACAGCGCGCGGTGCCATTGGAATTCGGCCTCACGCGTGCGGCCTACGGCCCAATACACATCGCCAAGGTGATCGGTGACGACCGGATCAACCGGCTCTAACAGTGAGGCTTTTTCCATCGGCGCAAGCGCGTCGGGATAGCGGCCAAGGCGGAAATAGGCCCAAGCAAGGCTGTCGATGATATAGCCCGAGTCTGGCCGGGCCTTGACAGCGCGCTTGATCATATCCAGCGCCTCGTCCAGGTTTTCGCCGCGATCAACATAGCTGTAGCCCAGATAGTTCAGCACCTGAGGCTCGTCGGGCTGCAATTCCAGCGCTTTGCGCATATCCGCCTCGGCCAGCGGAAACTCGTTTTGCCGCTCGTGGCAGATGCCGCGCGCATAGTAGAGCGCCCAATTTTCCGGGCCCGGAGTGGCAATCATCGACAGGGCGGTGTCATAGACCTTGATCGCCTCGACGAATTTTTCACTGCCACGCAGGGCGTCAGCAAGGGCCGTTTGCACTTGCAAAATATCGCTGTGGCTGCCGGCAAGCGATTGTAAAACCTCGATGGAGGCGTCGACCTTGCCTGCCGAGCGCATGGCCTGAGCGCGCCCGATTTCGGCGACGAAATAGACCGGATTATCCGGCTTTATGTCGCCGTAGGCGGCGGTGGCCATATCATATTGGCCCAATTGCTCTAACAGCCCGGCGGTGAGCAGGGTGGCATCGGAATGATCGGGGCGCAGTTGGCTGGCAGCGCGCGAATAGATCAGGACATAGCCATCATCGGCCTGACCGATCAACGCGGTGGCGAGGGTAAAGAACACCTCGGCCAGCCCTTCGGTGGCATTGCGCGCGACATCAAACTGAATCGGCTCGCCAGCGGTCAGCCTGCGGCGGAGGTCTTCGATTTGCGGATCGGATGAGCCTGCGAAGGCGCGGTCCAGATAGGCCAGAGCGTCAGGATTGCGCTCTAGCTGGCTGAGAATTTCGATATGGGCGATCACGCCGCGGCGCATGACGGCAATCTCACCGGCGGCGCGCCCCGACAGGATCTCGTCAGCGCCTTCGAAATCACCGGCAGAGGCCATTGCAAGCGCTTTGTGGTAAAGGCCAAACGCCTCTTGGCCCTTGGTTTTCGAGATGGTGTCGAACTCTGCCAGAGCATCGGTCATCTGCCCTGCCCCCAAAAGCGCCCAGGCGTGGATCAGGCCGTCGGTAAGGGTGCCAGTGGACAGGCCACTTTTTTGGGCGGCCAAGAGCCCGGCGAAATCACCGGCCTTTGCCTTGGCCGTCAGGATGGCGATTGCGGCGGGTTGGTTCTTTACTCCGGCCTTGGTCAGGCGTTCGGCAGCATCGGCGGCCAGACCGAATTCGCCGATTTCCAGATTGGACAGCACAGCGCCTTGCAGCAGGGTGGGATTTTGGGGATCGCTGAGCATGGCGCGGGCGAACCACGCGGCGGCGGCCTGATAATCAGACTCGGATGCGGCGACCATCGCGGCAAGATAGGCCCCCAAATCCGGGTCATCCACGGGTTTATCTTCGGCCCGCAAGGGGAGGGCGGCCAGAACTGAGATCACCAGTGCCGCCTTGAGCGGGAGGAAAAGACGCGGCATCAGGCAAGCTCCTTGTCAACAGGTATCACGCTAGGGCCCCTGCCGGGCAGGTGCAATGCGCCCTGCGGGTTTTTGGCCCGCAAGGCGTAGAGTTTGGCCGAAATGACCGGATTTGTCAGATCACATGTTGGGGTAGTTGGGGCCACCGCCGCCGATGGGCGTTGTCCAGGTGATATTTTGCGACGGATCCTTGATGTCACAGGTCTTGCAATGCACGCAGTTCTGAAAGTTGATCTGAAAGCGCGGGGCCTTGCCCGGTTCGGCGATCACCTCATAAACCCCGGCGGGGCAATAGCGCTGCGCCGGTTCTGCGTATTGCGGCAGGTTGACCGCAATCGGGATCGAGGGATCGCGCAGTTTCAGATGACAAGGCTGGTTCTCATCATGGTTTGTGGCCGAAAAGGCCACATTGGTCAGCCGGTCAAACGACAGCACGCCATCGGGTTTGGGATAGTCGATGGGGGCGTAATCCTTGGCCAATCCGGTAGCGGCGGCATCGGTTTTGCCATGTTTCAGCGTGCCAAGAATGGTCAGGCCAAAGGTATTGGCCCACATATCGGCCCCACCCAGCATCAGCGAGGGCAAAAGGCCATATTTCGACCACAAGGGTTTGACGTTGCGCACCTTTTTCAGGTCTTTGGCAATCGGACCCGAGCGCACATCGGCCTCATACCCGGCCAGTTCATCCCCCATCCTGCCTGCCGCAATCGCAGCAGCGGCGGCTTCGGCGGCGGCGATGCCCGAGAGCATGGCGTTGTGATTGCCCTTGATGCGGGGCACGTTCACCAGTCCCGCCGAGCATCCCAAAAGCGCCACGCCGGGGGCAACCATTTTCGGGATCGACTGCCAGCCGCCCTCGGAAATCGCACGCGCGCCGTAGGCCACGCGTTTGCCGCCCTTCAAGAGTTCGGCCACCATCGGGTGATGCTTGAAGCGCTGGAATTCCATATAGGGATAGAGATGCGGGTTTTTGTAGTTAAGATGAACCACAAAGCCGACATAGACCTGATTATTCTCAATATGATAGAGGAATGATCCCCCACCTGCGTTGCTGCCAAGCGGCCAGCCCATGGTGTGGGTGACGGTGCCAAGGCGATGTTTGGCGGGGTCGATCTCCCAGATTTCTTTCATGCCAAGCCCGAATTTCTGCGGATCGTGGCCCTTGGACAGATCATATTTGGCGATGACTTCTTTCGCCAGCGAACCGCGCACGCCTTCGGACAGGAACACATATTTGCCGGCAAGGATCATCCCCGGCTCGTAGTTCGGGCCAATGCTGCCATCGGGGTTTTTGCCAAATTCACCCGCAACCACGCCTTTGACTTCGCCCGCATCACCGTAGACCAGCTCCGAGCAGGACATGCCGGGGAAAATCTCGACGCCCAGTTCTTCGGCCTGGGTGGCCAGCCAGCGGCAGACATTGGCCATCGAGACGATGTAATTGCCGTGGTTCGACATCAGCGGCGGCATCGGCCAGTTTGGAATACGCATCTGGCCAGCCGGGCCAAGGATGTAGAAATTATCCTCTTTGACAGGCACCGTGATCGGCGCGCCTTTGGATTTCCAATCGGGGATCAGCGCATTCAGGCCCGAGGGATCAAGAACCGCGCCGGACAGGATATGTGCGCCAACCTCGGAGCCTTTTTCCAGCACCACAACGGTCAGGTTGGCGTCGAGTTGCTTCAGCCGGATTGCCGCCGACAGACCCGATGGCCCCGCGCCCACGATTACAACATCGTAATCCATCTGCTCGCGCGTGATTTGTTCAGACATGGTCCCCTCCGGCTGGCAATACTTCCCGCGTCATTGCCCTAACCCTGTCGCAAGGTCAACAATGACGCAACATCCTCGCGCTGTTGCTGGGGCATTGCGCAACATTCTTTCCCATGGGCGACAAGCTGCCGGGCATTTGTGCCAAAGCCCCTTGCAATCTGTGCCTGTGTCGGTTTTGGTGGCAGGAAGAGTGGCATAGGGTCATGGTCCTTTCGGGCCGTGACCCTGTTATTTGCGTGAAGAGGCCAATGGAAAAAATCCCGATGACCCGGCGCGGGTTTACCGCGTTGGATGAAGAGCTGAAACTGTTGAAATCGGTGGAGCGCCCCGCCGTGATCCGCGCCATTGCCGAGGCGCGCGAGCATGGCGATTTGTCGGAAAACGCCGAATATCATGCCGCGCGTGAGAAGCAGAGCTTTATCGAGGGCCGGGTCAAAGAGCTTGAGGCGCTGGTCTCATTGGCCGAAGTGATTGATCCGTCGAAGTTTTCGGGCTCGATCAAGTTCGGCGCCACCGTGACTTTGGCCGATGAAGATTCGGGTGAGGAAAAGACCTATCAGATTGTGGGCGAGGCCGAGGCCAATATCGAGAAGAACTTGCTCAATATCCGCTCGCCCTTGGCGCGGGCGCTGATTGGCAAAGAAGAGGGCGACTCGGTCGAAGTGAAAACGCCGGGCGGGGATCGTGGCTATGAGATCTTGAAAGTGCGTTTCATCTGAACCCAGTAAAGGTTTTGGCCAGACATGATCGAGCCAGACGAAAAACCGATGGATCTGGGGCTTTATGCCCGCAGCGATGGCCAATCGGCCATGACGGCAACAGAATATGTTGCCGTGGCCCTGAGTATTGTCTGGGTGATTGCGGTGGCGGCCTATGTCTGGTCGGGGCCTCCGGGCGAAAGCGTTTCCGGCTTGGTTTTGACCCTGCTGGTGGTGTTTTTGCCTTTGGCGCTGATCTGGTCGGCGGTGACGACCTTGCGGTCGGTGCGCGCGCTTCGGGCCGAGGCGGCGCGGTTGCAATCCACTGTTGAGGCGATGCGCGCGGCCTATGTGGCCAGCCAGCAAAGCGCGGCCGGCAAGCCCTCGGTCGAGCGCAAGCTCGATGAGTTGGCGGCATCGGCCCGGCACACGGAATCCGCGCTGGCCACCTTTAACACCCGGCGCGATCAGGGGCTGAGCGTGGCTTCAGCGGATCGCAAGGTGGCCATGGCAGCCCCACGCCCACAGCCTGAGGCGGAACAGCCGGGACTGGCACTTGGCACGCCCGCCGAGGATCTGCGCGCGCCGTTGTCGGTGACGGATTTCATTCAGGCGATGCAATTTCCCGAAAGCCCGGACGACAAGGACGGGTTTCGCGCGCTTCGGCTGGCTTTGGACGATCGCAATGTGGCCAAGCTGATCCGCGCGGCCCAAGATGTGCTGACGCTTTTGGCGCAAGAGGGCATCTTTATGGATGATCTGAAGCCCGACCGCACCCGCCCCGAACTGTGGCGCAAATTCGCGGGCGGCGAGCGCGGGCGCGCGATTGCGGCGCTGGGCGGGGTGCGTGACCGCTCTTCGCTGGCCCTGACCGCCGGGCGGATGCGTGAGGATCCGGTGTTTCGCGACGCCGCCCACCATTTCCTGCGCACCTTTGACCGCACTTTTGCCGAATTCGAAGCGGTGGCCAGCGATGCCGATCTGGTTGCTTTGTCCGACACCCGCACCGCGCGCGCGTTCATGCTGTTTGGTCGGGTGACCGGAACGTTTGACTGATCAGGGCGTCAGGTCCTTGACCATGGTGCTGGACGCGTCAAAGCCGAAAATATAGCGCAAAACACCAAGGTGATCGGTTTTCAAGACCTTGAACCCCAGCCGCTCGTAAAGTGCTTTGGCGCGCCAATTGCTGTCGATCACATCCAGACGGACCTGACCATAACCGCGTGCCAAGGCCTCAGCGCAGATGCTGGCGAGCAGGGCCGTGCCAATGCCTTGGCCGCGCGCGGTCTTGGCCACGCAAACGCCGTCCAGCAAGAAGCGCTCGTTATCCACCTCGCGCGCCAAAAGGCCCAGCAGCGGTGTGCGCCATAGCGCGCCGAACCAGCCGTAAACCGCCACCATATCGGCCCATTCCCCGTTGGCAAAGCTGCCAAGCGGGGTTTTGAATCCGGCAATTCCAAGCAATTCTCCGGTCGGGCCAATCGCCGCGATGGCATGATCGCTGCGCAAAACTCGGGCGAGATAGCGGTGTGCCTTGGCGTCTGGCCCCATCACAAGGCCAAGTTTGCCGCCAAAGGCCTGCCAGTAGAGCCCCGCTGCTGCATCGGTCAGGCTGGGCGGCAAAGTGCTGTGCAACGTGATGGTCATGGCGCGCCGCGCAGCTTTGCCTCGGCCTGAGCAAGGTCTTGGCGGGTGTTCAGATTGCTGAAGGCGCCATCATCGGGGAAGGGGGCCTCAGACGCGCCGTGCGACATCGCAAAGCCCAGCAGGCGCGGGGCGGCGCCCGAGGCGAGAAATTCCGTAAGGCTGGGGATCAGTCCAATGGGCCAATGGGCGAAAGTGGGATGCGCGCGCCCTGCGGATCGGGCGATCGCAAGGCCGGTTTTGCTGCGTTCTGCCGCAAGGCACAGGCGCGGCACCAGATCTCCGGGGAAAAACGGCGTATCAACGGCGACGGTGATCACGGCCGTGGCCCCCAAGGGCGCTGCCCAGCAAAGTGCCGCCAGCACGCCCGAAAGCGGGCCTTGGGACAGCGCATCCGCCAACACCGGCAGGCCATAGCCGGCAAAGCGCGCGGGGCTGCCATTGGCCGAGAGCGCCAGCCGGTCCACCTGTGGCTCAAGCCGCTCGATCGCATGGGCCAACAGGGGGCGGCCAGCAAGGGGCAGTAAGGCTTTATCGGCCCCACCCATGCGTTGCCCGGTTCCGCCTGCAAGAATCACTCCGAAAATCCGCACTGCGCCCCCTTCTCATTGCTGTCACAAAGGCCTAATCGGTCGCAACAGTGGCGTAAAGTGGGCCCTTTGCTTGGGGAGGACAGATGATGCTTGCCCGATCCGCATTTTTGCGCGGCATGCTGCATGGCGCGCCCTTTGTGGTGGTGATTGTGCCCTTTGCCTTGCTGTTTGGCCTGCTGGCTTCGGACGCGGGGCTTGCGCCTTGGGAGGTGCTGGGATTCTCGCTTTCGGTTTTTGCCGGGGCGTCGCAGTTTGCAGCGCTGCAACTGTTGCAAGACAAGGCGCCGGTTCTGGTGATTCTGGTCACGGCTTTGGCGGTGAATTTGCGCATGGTGATGTATTCAGTAGCGCTTGCGCCGCATTTCGGCACAGCACCACTGCGGATCCGGGCGGTGATGGCGTATTTTCTTGTGGATCAGAGCTTTGCGCTTTCGGTGGCCGAGTTCGAGCGCCGCAAGCTTTTGAGCATGGCCGAGAAAGTAGCGTATTTCTTTGGCACGGTTATGGCGATTGCGCCACTCTGGATGGTTTCGGCGGTGGCTGGGGCCATCATGGGCCGGGCGATTCCTGCGGATTTCGCGCTGGATTTTGCGGTGCCGATCAGTTTTCTGGCGATGGCGGCGCCGATGATCCGCACGCCCGCACATGTAGCGGCGGCGGTGGTCTCGGTGGTTGCCGTGTTGGCGTTGCATGGCCTTCCCTATGGCACCGGATTGCTGGTGGCAGGGGCAGCGGGCATGGTTGCGGGCGCTTTGGTTGAGGTTTGGACCCATGGCAAGGCGTGGACGCTATGATAGATCGCGGCGTGTTTTGGGCGGTGGTGGTGCTGCTGGGGATTGGCACCTATGCCATAAGGTTTTCGTTTCTGGGGATGCTGGGCAATCGTGCCTTGCCTGGTTGGCTGGTGCGCTGTCTGCGCTACACCGCCGTCGCGATGTTGCCAGCGCTGGCCGCACCGGCTGTCATGTGGCCAGCGGCCACGCAAGGCCATGCAGACCCCGCCCGGTTGCTGGCGGCTTTTGCCACCGTTTTCGTCGGCTTGGTCTGGCGCTCGATGATGGGCGCGATTTTGGCCGGGGGGGTGGTGCTGTATCTGGTGCCCTTGGTGATCGGGCACTAGGGGCCGCAGTCCCTTACTGAACTGCGGTATCGTTGGCTTGAACGATCAAGACCCCGTGGTTGTTGTCGGCGTCGGTATCGGTGATCTTGGTATAGGTCGCACCGGGAAGCTGGCCGAATTCCTCGGAAAGCTTTTTCGGAAACCAAGTCTCGCCGATGGATTCGAACCCCGGAACGTCGTGCAGAATTTTGGAGATCGACGCCGAACACTGGGCCTTGGGCACCGCGCCATAGGCCTCGGCGCGCTGTTTGACCATCTCGGCCACTTCGGGCGTCACGACAACCGTTTGCTTGATGACATAAAACGTCTCGCGGGCGTGGTAGTCGATGTAGAAATTCACCATCTTCGGCGTGATGCCGTAATGGACGTCATTGCGTTCGGGCAACCGCGGGTGGTGCCAGGTGCCCGCAGGATCGAACATCACTTGTTGTGAGGCGTTGATCAACAGGCCTGAATGCGCGCCCGAGCCGTTGCGGGTGGAAATCACCGTGAAAAGCGTGACCGAACGCGGCGGCTCGGCGACAAAGCGCGCGGCTGCGACGGCCTGATCGGGTGCCCAGGTGGGCTCGGCCGTGCTGCAAGCGCCCAAGGCAACCAGAGCCAAGACGGCCAAAAACCGGATCTTCATTCAAGCATTCCGCAATGAGAGGGCGTAAAGGCAGATCAGCCGTTGGCCAATGCCATGAAAATCAGGGTCAGGACCGAGAGGATCGCGCCCCAGGTGATCATTTTGATGAACCCGTGGAACGTCTTTTCCTGAACACGGGTATCCATGCTGCCAGATTTGTATTCGGCCATAGTGCTGATCCTTCTGCCTTCGGTTAATTGCCAATATCCGATTCAGCGTTGGCTGTCACGGGGGGAAGTGCTATGAAAATCTGCCTTTGTCAGGCCGAGCCATCCCCAGATTCGCCCCCGGACCAGCCGGTGG
>CBDUEF010000039.1:0-13350 GCA_965366095.1 uncultured Cypionkella sp.
GACATGCACCAAGCCGTCCTGATGCACCCCCACATCCACAAAGGCCCCAAAGGCGGCCACATTGGTCACCGTGCCTTCCAGCATCATGCCGGGTTTCAGGTCTTTGATATCATCGACCCCATCGGCAAAAGTCGCGGTCTTGAAGCTGGGGCGCGGGTCACGGCCTGGCTTTTCCAACTCGGCCAGAATGTCACGCACGGTGGGCAGGCCGAATTTCGCATCGACAAAGGCCTGCGGGTCGAGCGATTTCAGCGCCGATCCATCCGCCATCAGGCTGCGGATATCGCGGCCACAGGCGGCGATGATCTTGCGCGCCACGTCATAAGCCTCGGGGTGGACCGAGCTGGCATCCAGCGGCTCTTTGCCGCCGGTGATGCGTAAAAACCCCGCCGCCTGCTCGAAAGCCTTGGGGCCAAGCCGCGCCACTTTCAGCAAAGCGCGGCGGCTGGCAAAGGGGCCATTGGCATCGCGGTGGCTGACAATCGCCTCGGCCAGACCGGGACCGACACCCGAGACCCGGGCCAAAAGCGGGGCCGATGCGGTGTTCAGATCGACCCCCACCGCGTTCACCGCATCCTCGACCACCGCCTCAAGTGAGCGGCCCAAACGATGCTGATCGACATCATGCTGATACTGGCCCACGCCGATGGCCTTAGGTTCGATTTTGACAAGTTCGGCTAGCGGATCCTGCAATCTGCGCGCAATCGAGACCGCCCCACGTAGAGAAACGTCAAGTCCGGGGAATTCGCGGGCAGCCAGTTCGCTGGCCGAATAGACCGAAGCCCCTGCTTCCGACACGATCACCTTGACCGGCTTTTCCCCCGGCAGATGCGCCAAAAGATCGGCCACCATCTTTTCGGTTTCGCGCGAGGCGGTGCCGTTGCCGATGGCGATCAGCTTGACGCCATGTTTCACAATCGCCTGCGCAATCGCCACCTGCGCGCCGCGCAGATCGTTCTTGGGCTGAAACGGATAGACGGTATCAGTGGCCAGAACCTTGCCGGTTCCATCCACCACCGCCACTTTCACCCCGGTTCTGATCCCCGGATCAAGCCCCATCGTGGCCTTGCCACCCGCCGGAGCCGCCAAAAGCAAGGCCTTCAAATTGCGCGCAAAAACCGCAATCGCCTCGGCCTCAGACCGCTCGCGCGCCTCGCCCATCAGATCCAGCGTCAGCGAGGTTTTCAGCTTGACCCGCCAAGCCCAGGCGGCTGCCTCACGCAAAAACGCATCGCCTGGCCCCTTGCCTGCGGCACCCAAGGCCGCACCGCAAGCGCGCTCGGCGGGGCTTTCG
Organism: uncultured Cypionkella sp.; assembly: GCA_965366095.1. Classification (GTDB taxonomy): domain Bacteria; phylum Pseudomonadota; class Alphaproteobacteria; order Rhodobacterales; family Rhodobacteraceae; genus CBDUEF01. Next base: position 1,295 of record CBDUEF010000039.1, read on the forward strand.
CCCTTGATGGCATCGGGATCAATCTCCAGATCGACGCTGAGAAAGCCTTCGTTCTGCCCGCGCAGCATCGCCAGAACCCAGTGGCTGGGGGCTGTGGCCCAAGGCTCGGAATGGGCGAAATAATCGGAAAACTTGGCCCCCTCGGCCTCTTTGCCCGCCACGCCCTTGGCGGCAAGACGGCCCACTTGCTTCATATGGCTGCGCAAACGGCCCAAAAGCGCGGCATTTTCGGCCAAACCTTCGGCCAGAATATCGCGCGCGCCGTCAAGGGCGGTTTTGGTATCGGGCACCGCCTCGGTGATATAGCCCGCCGCCAAGACGGACGGATCGGCGGCATGGTCGGCCAGAATCGACTCGGCCAGCGGCCCCAGCCCGTTTTCGCGCGCAATCATCGCGCGGGTGCGGCGTTTTTGCTTGAAGGGCAGATAGATGTCTTCGATCTCGGCCTTTGAGGTGGCGCGCGTCAGGGCCAAAGACAACGCATCGGTCAGCTTGCCTTGCTCGGTGATCGAGGCCAGAATCGCCGCCCGACGCGCTTCAAACTCGCGCAGATAGACCAGACGCTCGGCAAGGGTGCGCAGTTGGGTGTCATCCAGCCCGCCGGTCACCTCTTTGCGATAGCGCGCAATAAAGGGCACGGTGGCGCCTTCGTCCAACAGCGTGATCGCTGCACTCACCTGCGCCGGGCTGGCTGCGATTTCACCAGCAATAACAAGGGGAATACGGCGATTGGCTTCGGCTGACATCTGGCTCTCCTTTGGTTCGGAGCGTGACCATAGCCCCCCAAGGCGGCGGGGAAAAGGGCTGGTTTCAGCCCGCGCGAAAGAGTGCAATCTTTGGTGAATGGTACCGACGGCCCGGTTCGAACGGGCGACCCCTAGATCCACAATCTAGTGCTCTAACCAACTGAGCTACGTCGGCACTCACAGCGGCGTTTACCCTTGGCCCCGCCAGATTGCAAGGGCAGGATTGCCAAAGTTTGCCCCGCGCGCTAGTCCATTTCAAACGAAGGAGACCAGCCATGGGCATCGACAAGCAAAGCGACATCGCCGCCAATATCCAGATCGGACCAACCGACAGCGGCAGGGTGCGCATTTACATCGAAGCCGATGGCGGTATCGAGCTGCCGTTGGATTTCGACGCCGAAGAGGCCGAAGAAATCGCCGAGGAATTGCGCGCGGCGGCAGAAGTTGCGCGCGAGATCGCTTCGGGCGCTAAACCAAAGAAAAAGCGCTGACACCGGGATCGCGAAAGCCGTGCAATCGGCTGGCGGCGTGGCGGGCGAATTTCTGCACCATGCCTTTGCGCCGGGCTGCGGGCAGCGGGGTTTCAGGTGCCATGCGCAAAATTTCCGCACCGTAGGCATCAGCGATGAGCAGGCCCGACTCGGGCGGCAACAGGTCGGCGGGAAAATCGCCGTCCACCGCCCAGAAAAACCGATCACACCATTCCAGATAATGCTGCCATTTCTGATCAGTCCTGAAATCGGCACGGCTGGATTTGCACTCGATGATCCAGACCTCGCCCTTTGGCCCCAGCGCCATCACATCAACGCGCAGGCCGGGGCTGGGGATCAATTCCTCGACCGTAACGAAATCGAAATGGCGCAAGGCCCGGCAGACCCCGCGCGCAAGTCGCTGGCCGGGCAGAGGCGGAAGGGCTTCGGCGGGATTGTTCATCGGCAAAATATGAACCAAAGGTGAACATCACGCAAGGCCCTTGCGCTAAGCCCAAGCGCGCCCTATCTATTGGGGTGGCGGGTTCTGCTCTTCTCGTGTTTGGCCCTTTTCCAGTGGCCGATAAGCATCTCCGAGGGAGCTGGCTCTGGCAAGATCTTGGTCTTGCTACCTGGCGACCAACCTGAACACTCAGGCTCTCGGGAAATTCACGCCTTCACGGCCGCTGCGGGCCCGCCACCTTCCCCCGCAGCAAGAATTGGCCCCGCATCAGCGATTTGACAGCCGCACTGGCGCAAGCTCACGCGCGACATCCGGCGCGCGATTGCCGCCGCGCGGGCCTTTGTCTTCAGGCTCGGCCATGCGCATGATCACATAGGCAAATTGCACGCCCGCAAACACGATGCCATGAAACATCGCCACCATCAAAAAGGCGACCCAGCCCATATCAGAACCCATGATCAACTTGCCGATCCCGGCCACGTTCAGCCAGACCAACAGCCCGGTAAAAGCAAAGGCGATGGCAAAGCCGATGGCGACGGATTTGATATAAAGGCGGATCAGTTCTGGCATGGCACCCTCCTGCGCATCTGATGACTATAGCATTCTCACGGTCACATAAAAGGGTGCCAATGCCGCAGGTCAGGGAATCGCTTGCTGAAACGTCAGTTTGTGTCCCGCTCCGGTCAGCTCCATTTCGCCCTCAACTGCCGAAATCCGCTCAACCCCTTGCAGCAGCGCGAAATATTCGGCCTCACCTTTCACTTGCAGGCACATCATCTTGGTTGCGCCAATCGGGCCCAGGACGAGTGCATCCCCCACAACCTCAAGCGTGCCGAAATAGCCGTTGCAGGGGGCCTGGCCGCTGAATTTGCCCGTCTCCCCAAGATTGATCGTCGCCCGCCAATCGACGGCCCTGCCGTCCACTCGAACCAAAAGCCAATCACCGCTGTTGAAAGCCGAGGAGGGATCGCCCGCCTTGGCCACCCCGACACAGCCCGCCAATAGTGCCGAAACCAGAATCAGTTTTTTCATCGGTTTTCTCCTGTCTTTGCTGTGAAACGTATCAGAGCGGCCAATCCTTGGGCAGACATGAAAAAAGGGGCAGGTTTCCCTGCCCCAAGTCATGAAAAAGATCGTAAATGTCGACTTAGAAACCGTAAACGATGGACACGCCCAGTTTGTTGTCAGACCGGATCGCACGGCTGTCGTCATACTCGGTCAGATAGCTGACGCGGGTTGACAGGACGTCGGTCATCTTGAAGTTGACGCCCAGATCGTTGTTGATGCGCAGCGCCGAGTCGGTTTTCAGCACATCGGTGTCGTTGCTCATGAACATGTTCTCGTTGAAGGCGTAGAACAGGCGCGACGAGGCGACATAGCCGGTCTCATTGGTCGACACGCCAGCCGCATCTTCGGCGTAGTTGATGCCGATCCCGGCCTGAACGCGCCAGGTGACTTGCTCGGTGTTGATGACGCGGTAGCCCGGACCAAAGCCAAGGAAGCCGTCACGCGTTCCAAGGATACCGTCCGAGGTCAGACGGCCCAGAACAAAGCCGTACACCTTGTCGTTGAAGTAGTAGTTGGCGTCATAGACGGCAAAAACGTCTTCTTTGGTCGACACGCCAGCGGTATCGGCAAAGTTCAGCGCCAGGCCGATGGTCTGGACAAAGTTGCCCTGAGCGTAACGGATGCGGGCACCCATGTTGAACTCTTGCGATTCGCTGTTGCCGGTCTGGCCGGTATAGCCAAGCGAGGCCGAGCCCGACAGGCCGGGGCGGAATTCAGGATTGCCAAAGCGGCTGGCGTCCTGACCACGGGCCAGTTCCTTGTTGGCATCGGTTGCCATATCATCGATCTGGTCGTTGATGGCGGTGCTGCCGGTCAGATCGGTTTGCGCAGAGGCGGCTCCGGCAAAAGCAATGGCCAAGGCCGAAACAGTCGCGGTCAATTTCATTTTCATCATGTGCATATCCTCTCTGGAAGTGCGGTTCAGGGGCATATTCCCCATCAGGCGATTTTGCCTTGAGCACTGCCTAGAGGGCGGGGACGCAAAGGTTAAATTCAGAATCCTCGTGCATGACCCGAGTATTACTCGGGGATGCCGCAACGCGGCATAATTCGCGCGACCCGGGGCCGCCCGCAGCGGGCGAGATTCGCGAATTTACTTTATAAACAATGGATTTGCAGGGCGATCTTTAGATTTGATCGACAACATCGACGGTTTCAGATGCGGCAAGTTCGGCCACCTCAAACAGTGCTTTACGCGCAACAGTCGCCAGTTCTTCGTCAAGGTCATCCCGCCAGACCGACCATGCGATATGGGTGAAAGTCGTCGCCCCTTTCACCAGAAACAGCTTTTCGCGGTCAAGGTAATGCTTGGCAACGCGCGCGGGCAGAAAGGCGGCAAAGCCACGGCTGATCACATAGCGCGCCGAAAGCGAGCCCATCATCATGGACAGGCCCGGATTGGTCAGGTCTGGCAGGTGGATATTGTGAAAGTGCAGGAAATCCGCCCCCCAATCAATAAAGGCATAGCGGCCGTGCAAGTCGTCTACTTTGGGATTTCCCCATGGGGCGACCAGAACCAGTTCATCCTCGATCACCTTTTCGATGCTGAGACCGGGGCGGAAGGTGGGCTGATAGGTGAGCGCCACCTGCATGACACCTTCGGTCATCGCGCGGGTAAAGGTGTCGGGCAGGCCCAGTTCGACGCGCAGGCCCAGATCAGGCATGGCGGCGCGCAGGCTGTCGATCAAGCGAAAGCCCAGGCTGGGCCAAAGCGAGGCCTGCGCCCCGATGGTCAGGCTTTTGGTATAGCCCACCGGCAGCGCCAATTGCTGGCGCGCCTGCTCCCATGTGCGCAGCAAGGATTTGGCATAGGTGACAAATTCGCGCCCCGAGGGGGTGATCTCGACCCCCGCCTTCGAGCGGCTGAACAGCGGATGCCCCAGCAATTCCTCTAGCCGCTGCACCCGCAGGCTGACGGCGGATTGGGTGACGAAAAGCCGCTCTGATGCCGCCACGAAAGAGCCGGTTTCCGAAACTTCGAGAAACGTCTTGATCAACGCCAGATCCATGCAACACCTTTGAAAACCCAGTCAGGTCTGATGCCCGTCAGGAGGTGGAAAGCCAAGAACAATCCGTGAGGCCGCGCCAGCGCTTTGCAAAACGACGGATTGCCGCCGACAGCGGTTCGGCTGGATCACAATGTTCGCGCAAAAGCCAAGGCTGGTGAAATACGGTGTGAGCGGGTTTAGAACGCTTCGGGCCGCGCCTCATGGGCCATGTGATCCAGCACCGCGTTAACAAATTTCGGCTCTTTGCCCTGGGGAAAGAACGCCTTGGCGACATCGACGTATTCGGTGATCACCACCTTGGGCGGGGTGACCATCTCGACCAGCTCGGCCCCGGCGGCACGAAACAGCCCGCGCAAAACCGGATCAATCCGGTCGATGGGCCATTTCGCCACCAAAGCGCGGTCGGTCATCTGATCAATCTTGGCCTGCCAGTTCACCGCATGGTTGATGACGGCGCGGAAGTGGTCAACATCGCCCTCGACCATCTCATCGCCATCATAGACGGCCCCGAACCGGTGGGTTTCAAACTCGCGGGTGATGGTCTCAACGGTCTGGCCAGAGGCCTCCATCTGAAACAGCGCCTGCACCGCATAAAGCCGCGACGCGGATTTCATCTGTTTCTTGGCCGCATTGGCCGTAAGTTTAGGCGTGGTCATGTCCGAAAGCCGATCCCTTTTGTCTCGCGCGACCATTTGCGCGACAAAGCGATCAGGTGCAAGGCCGCAGCCGCTGCCCCGCCACCTTTATTCTGGCCCTTGGCCTCGGCCCGCGCCACCGCCTGCGCCCGATTCTCCACCGTGAGGATGCCGTTGCCGATACAGGCGCCTTGCAAACCCAACAGCGAGAGCGCCCGGCTGCTATCATTGCAAACCGTGTCGTAATGCGTGGTTTCGCCCCGGATCACGCAGCCAAGCGCGACATAGCCGTCAAATTCGGCCAGACGTTCGGCCAGGGCGATGGCAGAGGGCACTTCCAAAGCGCCGGGAACCTCGATCAGATCGACCTCAGCCCCACATTCGGCGGCAATGGCGCGGGCCCCGGCCACCATCTGATCGGTGATGTCCTTGTAATAGGGGGCGACCACGATCAGCAATTTCACTGGCTTGGTGAAGGCGGGCAGCGGTAGGGAATAATGTTGTTCAGCGGCAGCCATTTTTCAGCCTCCTATCGGGCGGGTGCCCGCAATTGTTAACCCATAGGCATCCAGGCCCACCACTTTGGGCGTGGCGGAATTGCTGACAAGCGTGATGTCGCCAAGGCCGAGAGAGGATAATATCTGCGCGCCCAGCCCGTATTGGCGCAGGGTTTGCGGGCTGGCCTCGGCCTCGGTCAACTTCATCGCGGTGTCGCGCAGCAGCACGACCACGCCGCGCCCCTCGGCAGCAATCAGCCGCATCGCGCCTTGAAGATCGCCGACATGATCGTCGCCAATGCCCAGCACATCCTCCAGGGGGTTCAGCGCATGCATCCGCACCAGCACCGGGCCGGGGGCGGCCAGATCGCCCTTGGTCAGCACCACATGCTCGGCCCCCTGCGCCTGATCGGCGAAAATGCGCATCAGCCAGTCGCCGCCATGCAAGGAATGAACCCGCTTGACCGAGCGTTCGCGCACAAGGTTATCGTGACGGCGACGATAGGCGATCAGATCGGAAATCGTGCCAATTTTCAGATTGTGCTTTTGCGCAAAGGCCACAAGGTCGGGCAGCCGCGCCATGGTGCCATCGTCTTTCATGATCTCGCAGATCACGCCCGACGGGTTCAGGCCCGCCAATCGGCTGATGTCGGTTGCGGCCTCGGTATGGCCTGCGCGCACCAAAACGCCACCATCGCGGGCGCGCAGCGGGAACACATGGCCGGGGGTGGCCAGATCCTGCGGACCCGAGGCCGGATTGATCGCTGCCGCAATCGTGATCGCACGGTCTCGCGCCGAAATACCGGTTTCCACGCCCTCGCGCGCCTCGATCGACACGGTAAAGGCAGTCTCATGGCGGCTGGAGTTTTTGGACGCCATCAGCGGCAGACCCAGCCTGTCGATCCGTTCGCCGGTCAGGGTCAGACAGATCAGCCCGCGCCCATGGGTGGCCATGAAATTCGCCGCCTCGGCGCTGGCCATTTCCGCCGGAATCACCAGATCGCCCTCATTCTCGCGGTCTTCATGATCGACCAGAATGAACATCCGCCCCGCGCGGGCATCTTCGATGATCTCATCAATCGTCGAAATTGCATCGGAATAGTCGGTCTTTGCTGTGGTCATGGTGGCGCCCCCCGTTTTATTGCCCTTACCGCGACGGCGCGGCGAATACCAGAAGCCGGATCAGTCCCATTCGCGCAATCGCGCCACATAGCGCGCCATGGTATCAACTTCGAGATTCACAAACTGGCCGACCGCCACCTCGCCCCAGGTGGTGACTTTTTGGGTATGGGGGATGAAGTTGATACCGAAATCGCAGTCCTTCACCTCATTCACCGTCAACGAGGTGCCATTCAGCGCGACCGATCCCTTTTGCGCGATAAAGCGCGCCAGTGGCTCGGGTGCGCGAAACGTCACCCGCAGGCTGTCACCCTCGGGGGCGGTGCGGATCACCTCGGCCACGCCATCGACATGGCCAGACACGATATGACCGCCCAATTCATCGCCCACCTTCAATGAGCGCTCCAGATTGAGCCGCTTGCCGACGCGCCAGCCTGAAAGATTGGTTTTCGACACCGTTTCCGCCGAGATTTGCACCTCGAACCAGTTGCGCGGTCTGCTGCCCAAACAACCCACCGTCAGGCAAACCCCTTCGCGGGCAATGGAGGCACCAAAATTAATGCCCGCCACATCGTAACGGGTGCCAATGCGCGCGCGCAGGTCGCCCTGTTGCTGCAAGGACAAAACCTCGCCCATATCTGTGACGATCCCGGTGAACATTCTAAGCCTCCTGCTTCACAGCCCAGAGGTAACGCCCCCGGCCTCTCACATCAAGCCCGCAGCCACGCCTCAAAAATGCCGTGCCTGCGGGTTAGGTGTTTTGAGAATCTTAGCTTTCCCCTGTTCTTTTCGGGGAAAATCGACCAAGCCAAAGAAAAAGCGGATCAGCAATGCGAATTTCGGGGCAAAATAGACGGTTTCTGTTCCTGCAAGGGCCGCATGGACCGTTTTTCAACCGTTTGGGCCGGTTGCTTTGCGCGGCAGGGGCCGAGGTTTGGCGCGTCGGATTCAACCGTGGCGATCGCGCTTTCTGGGCATCGGGTGAAAATTACATCCCCTATCGCGGCACGGTTGCCGATTGGCCCGCTGCTTTTGGCGCGCTGATTGCCGCAAAGGGCATCACCGATATCGTGCTTTATGGCGATACGCGCCCGATTCATGCCAAGGCCGTGCAGGCCGCCAAGGCAGCGGGATTGACCGTGCATGTGTTTGAAGAGGGGTATTTGCGCCCCTATTGGGTGACCTATGAACGCGGCGGCTCGAACGGGCATTCGCGGCTGATGACGCAAACGGTTGCGCAGATGCAAACCGCGCTGGCGCAACTGGATATGGATCTGCCCGACGCCCCGGCGCGCTGGGGCGACATGCGCCAACATATGTTTTGGGGCGCGCTTTACCATTGGTTCGTGCTGTCGGGATTTTGGGATTACCGCAACTTCAAGCCCCACCGCGCCCTGAGCGTGCGGCAAGAGTTCTGGCTTTACTGCAAACGGCTGGCCCTGATGCCCCTGCATAAGGCCGAACGCGCGGTGGCGACATTTCGCATCAAACACGGCGGCTTTCCCTATCATCTGGTGCTGTTGCAACTGGAACATGATGCCAGTTTCCAGATGCATTCACCCTTCAACACCATGAGCCAGTTTCTGGCCGTGGTGATGGAGGGCTTTGCCAAAGGGGCCGCCCCGCATCACCACATCGTCTTCAAGGCGCATCCTTTGGAGGATGGAAGGGTGCCGGTCGCGCATGAGATCAAACGGCTGGCCCGGCTGCACGGGGTTGAGGGGCGGGTGCATTTCGTGCGTGGCGGCAAGCTGGCGGCGCTGCTCAATGGCGCGCGCTCGGCGGTGACGGTCAATTCCACCGCCGCCCAACAGGTGCTGTGGCGCGGATTGCCGATCAAGACCTTTGGCGCCGCGGTTTATGCCAAGCCCGAGTTTGTCTCGACGCAACCTTTGGCGGACTTCTTCACCCTTCCCACCCGTCCCGATAGCAAAGCCTACCGCGATTACCGACATTATCTCTTGGAAACCAGCCAGGTTCCGGGCGGTTTTTATTCGGCAAAAGGCCGGCGCGAGTTGCTGCGCCAGGTGGTCGATATGATGCTGCAAGCCGAAGATCCCTATGACGCCTTGACCTCCGGAACAGCGGCACCTCGGCAACAGTTGCGCCTTGTTACCTGAACAATAAAACCAGTTCTGGCATTTTGTTTCGTCTTTCGATAGGTTTGCAGGCAAAACTTGAGGCAAAATCCAGTTAAAGGAGCCCGGGCAGTGAAGCGAGTTATATCAAGGGGGGCAACAGCCCTTGCCCTTTTGTCTGTTTTGGGCGTGGCCACAGCCTGCGGTCTGCCCCGATCCGGGCCAAACAAGGCAGAAATCTACAAAGGCTCGGTCCTCAAGCAGGGCGATGCCTTCATCGTAACCGTAAACTCGCGGGTGACGCGGGCAACTGCTGTGGTTCCGGCCTTGGGCTTTGGGTCTGATTTCCGAAATGCCGGCGTTTTGGGGTCGGATGTGATCTCACCCGGGGATCGCTTGGGTTTGACGGTCTATGAAAACGTCAAGGACGATCCCTTGCTGGGCAACACTGGCCAGCGGGTTTCCAACCTGGCCGAGATTGATGTGGATGGCAACGGCTACATCTTCATTCCCTATGCCGGAAAGATCAAAGCGGCGGGGCAATCGCCTGACAGCCTGCGCCAAATCCTGACCAAAAAGCTTGATACGCAAACCCCCGATCCACAAATCGTGGTGTCGCGGCTTGCAGGCAATGGGGCCACGGTGACGGTGGCCGGAGCGGTGGGCGGCCAAGGGGTGTTTCCGATTGAACGCCCGACCCGCACGTTGACGGCCATGATAGCCCATTCTGGCGGCGTCACGATTTCCCCAGAGGCCGCCCTGATCCGGGTGACGCGCGGCGGCAAGACCGGGCAAGTCTGGCTGCAGGATCTCTATGCGAACCCATCGCTGGACATCGCCCTGCGCGCCGGAGACAAGATTGTCGTTGAACGCGATACCCGCACCTTTACCGCCCTTGGCGCCACAGGTTCGCAAAATCGGGTGCCGTTCGAGACGCAAAATCTGTCAGCGATCGAGGCGATTGCCATTGTCGGCGGCTTGAACACCGCCACCGCCGATCCGACCGGATTTTTCGTGTTCCGCAATGAGCCAGCCGAGATTGCCAATGCTGTGCTGGGGCGCCAGGATTTGGTCGGCGATCAGCGTATGGTTTATGTGCTGGACCTGACGCAACCCACCGGCATGTTCGAGGCGCGCGATTTTCTGGTGCGCGATGGCGATACGGTTTATGTGACCGAGGCCCCCTTCGTGCAGTGGCAAAAAACCCTGTCCGCGATCACCGGCTCTGCCGGGGCAGCGGCGTCGCTGCGTTCGACGGCCACCGGCACGCCTTGAGCAAAGGCTTGTCCGGCACAACACAGTCTATTCAGGTCGCCGGGGCAGTTCCCCGGCGGCTTTATTATTACACCGCCGGTTTCTTGCGCGCGCGCCGTTTGCGCCGGATTTTGCAGCTGGCGGGGCATGATCTGAACCTTGGCCTGCCCGGCCCCAAGGACGGCGTGGTGGTTTGGGGCCGCTCGCGCTATGCGCGGCGCGGTGAGGCGGTGGCCGCGCGGCGTGGGGTGCCTTTGGTGCGGATTGAGGATGCCTTTTTGCGCTCGATCCGGCCGGGGCGGATGGGGGATGCGCCGATTGGCCTGATGATTGACGGGCAAGGCGTGCATTTTGACAGTTCAGCGCCGTCGACCTTGGAAACCATACTTGCGGCCAATCCCCTTGACGATTCGGCCCTGTTGCAGCGGGCCCGCGATGGAATCGAGCGGTTGCGGCTGCTGGATTTGTCGAAATACAATCTCCACACTGGGGGCCCCTGCCCTGCCCCCGGCTATGTTCTGGTGATAGATCAAACACTTGGCGATGCGTCTGTCCGCCATTCCGGCGCCTCTGCCACCACTTTCCGCGAGATGCTGACACAGGCGCAACTGGATCATCCAAGCGCGCTCATTGTGATCAAGACCCATCCCGAAACGCAAAAGGGCCTGGGGGCGGGTCTTTTCGGCCCCGCCGATGCAGCGGGGCAAATCAGCCTGTGCAGCGATCCCGTTTCGCCTTGGCAGCTATTGGAGGGTGCCATCGCGGTCTATACGGTGTCGTCGCAGATGGGGTTCGAGGCGATTCTGGCCGGGCATCGCCCGATGGTCTTTGGCCAGCCCTTTTATGCCGGTTGGGGGATGACCCGCGACATAAACCCGGTTGCGCGGCGCAAACGGGTGCTGACGCGGACGCAACTTTTTGCCGGGGCAATGATCCTTGCGCCCATCTGGTATGACCCCTGTCGCGACCGGCTTTGCAGCTTTGAGCAGGCGGTGGATCAGCTTGAGGCCGAGGTGCGGGCTTGGCGCCAAGACCGTTCGGGCCATGTGGCAACCGGGATGCGGCTGTGGAAACGCGGGCGGTTGCAGGCGGTGTTTGGGCGGATCAAGCCGCTGATATTCAAAGATAATACCGAAGAGGCGGTGAGGCTGGCGCGCGCCAAGGGCCGCTCGGTTCTGGTCTGGGCGGGCAAAGCGGCGGCGGCGCTGCACGAGGCGGGCGTTCAGGTTTTGCGGGTTGAGGATGGTTTTATCCGCTCACGCGGGTTGGGGGCAGAACTGGTGCCGCCGCTGTCTTTGGTGGCCGATGATCTGGGGATTTACTATGATCCCAGCCGCGACAGCCGGCTAGAGCGGCTGATTGCCACGCCCTTGCAACCATGGGCCAAGCAAAGGGCCGAGCGGTTGCGCGCCAGCCTGATCGCGGCGCGGTTAAGCAAATACAATCTCAGCGGCGCGATTTTTCCAGATCTGGGCGAAGGCCGAAAGATCCTGGTGCCGGGACAGGTGGAAAATGACGCCTCAATCGAGCTTGGCGCGGGCGATGTGCGCACAAATCTTGCGCTTTTGCAGGCAGCGCGCGCGGCCAATCCAGAGGCGCGCATCATCTACAAACCCCACCCCGATGTTGAGGCAGGCCTGCGCCCCGGTGCGGTGGATGCCAGCGGGCTTGCCGATGTGGTGGCCAGCCATGCCGATCCGATTGCCCTGATCGAGGC
>CBDUEF010000040.1:0-12883 GCA_965366095.1 uncultured Cypionkella sp.
CCAATAATTCGGGTTCTTGACCAGCTTCATCGACGCGCCACGCTCCCAGCTATCGAGCATGAACGGCCCGGTGCCGATCGGCTTTTGCGCAAACGCCTCGGCCTTTTCCTTGTCGGTCGCGCCGGGGGTGGCCTCGAACGCGGCCTTCGGCATGATCGCCGTGTTGAACACCGACAGCGCCGACAAGATCGTCGGATCCGGGTATTTCAGCTTGACCACAATCGTGCCCGCATCGGGCGACGTGACCTTGTCAATCGACGCATCCAGCGAGTTCCAGATGCCATTGTCGGGGTTGGCGGCACGGGTCAGCGACCAGACCACGTCCTCGGCGGTCATCGGCGTGCCATCCGAAAATTTCACCCCCTCGCGCAGCTTGAGCGTCAGCTCATCACCCGCGTCGTTCAGCTTCCATTCGGTGGCAAGGCCAGGCTCCAGCCCAAGCCCGTCTTTCGAAGGCGAAATCAGCGATTCGTAGATGTTGGTCAGCACCCAAATATCGACGTTGGCGTCGTTCAATACCGGATCAAGGAACAGGCTGTCGGTATAGCGCCCGTAGGTCATCACCCCGCCGCGTTCAAGCGCAAGGGCCGATACACTGCCGCCAAGCAGCACAGCGGTGGTCAAGGCTGCGATGGAAAAAAGCTTCATATCTGGATACCCCCATGGTTTTAGCTGTTATAATTAACCGCTACGTTACGCGCTGATTTTTGTAAGTCAACAGAACAGTTTTGTAGATTATTGGCCCGAATTGTCGTATTTACCAGAAAACGGGTCGGCGAGGGCGCAATCCGTTCCAATACTTTATAACGATTTAGGTGTGATCACCATGCGGCTGCATATCGACAAAAAGCATCTCATTACTCTGCGTCAGCAGATCAGAGGCGCGATTGAACACGAGATTTCCTTTGGCGGATTGGCCGTTGGCGCGGCCCTGCCCTCGGTGCGCGCCTTGGCCGATCAGGCGGGCGTCGCACCGATGACCATCAGCGCGATCTATGCCGAATTGAAAGCGGACGGGCTGATCGAAGGCCGCGGCGGGTCGGGCACCTTTGTCGCCAACAGCCCGTTGGCCGTGGCGGTGGGCTCGCCCAACGCCGAAGGTTTACGCCACCAAATCGACCGTTTGATTGATCAGGCGGCAGAGCTTGGATTGCGGCCCTCCGATCTCGGCGCGATGGTCCATGCCCGTGCAATCCACCGCCTGCATGGCGCAAACTGCGCCCGAATCGCGATGATCGGTTTGTTTGACGATGCCACCGCCAGCTATGCCGAACGGCTGGCAGCCCAAGTCGGGGCTTTGGCGGTGGTCGAACCCGCCACCTTGGGCGCTCTGCGCACCGATCCGGCGCTGCTGGACCGCGTTCGCAGCGCCGATCTGGTGCTGACCTTTTCCACCCTGCAACCCGATGTCGAAACGCTGACCGGGCGGGCCGAGATCCTGTCGCTCCGCTTTATCCCGTCAGAGGCGACGCGGATGGCGCTGGCCTCGCTCGATCCGTTGGCGCGGGTCACCGTCGTGTCGCGCTTTGCCGAATTCCTGCCGATCCTGACTCTTGGTGTGCGCCGCTTTGCGGCGCATGTGCAGACGTTTTCGGTGATCAACATGGATGACCCTGCCCTGCAATCCGTGCTGGCGCAAAGCGATGTGATCGTGCTCGCCACCGGTGCCGAAGCAGCGGCCCGTCTTGCCCCCACAGAGACGATGAAAATCGAATACCGCCACATCCCTGATCCGGGCGACATCGATCGCTTGGTGATGCCGCGACTGACCCCTGCTTTGGCGCGCGCCGAGCGGAACACAAAGGAAGCCTCATGAAGATATCTGAGATGAACTGGCATCAGGTCGATGCCTATCTGAAAACCGACGATCTGGCGATTGTGCCTTTGGGCAGCACCGAGCAGCACGCGGGCCTTTCGCTTTCGGTCGATTCGATTTTGGCCGAAAAGGTGGCGCTGGACGCGGCCGAGCCTTTGGGCGTGCCCGTTTTCCCCGTGCTGGCCTATGGTGTGACGCCCTATTTCCTCGCATATCCCGGCTCGATCTCGATGCGGGTGGAAACCTATGTCGCCATCGTGCGCGATATTCTGGACTCGCTGCGCCGTCAGGGCTTCAAGCGGATCATGCTTGTGAACGGCCACGGAGGCAACTCGCCCGCAGCCAGCCTTGCGATCGAATGGATGGCCGATCATCCGGGCCATCAGGTCAAATTCCACAATTGGTGGAACGCGCCAAAAACTTTTGCCAAGGTGCAAGAGATCGCCCCCGTCGCCTCGCATGCCTCCTGGATGGAGAATTTCGCCTGGACCCGCCTGCCCGGTGTGGTGCAACCAGAACAACGCAAGCCGATGGTCGATTTCGACAAGATGCGGGTGCAAGACCCGGCTGGTGTGCGCGCCATGCTGGGCGACGGCAATTTCGGCGGCTACTACCAGCGCGATGACGCGGAAATGCAGGCGCTCTGGGATATCGCCGTGGCCGAAACCCGGGCGCTGATGGAAGGGGGCTGGTCGTGAGCGAACCAATCCTGATCTGGGGCGCGGGGGCGATTGGCGGCACTCTGGGGGCGGCGTTTTTGCGCGCGGGCCATCAGGTGGTCTTCGTCGATAACGTGCCCGAGCATGTGGCCGCGATCAACGCGCAAGGCCTGCGCATCGAGGGGCCGATCTTTCAAGATACCGTTCATGCGCCCGCGTTTCTGCCCGCCGACCTCAAGGGTCAGTTCCGCACCACCTTTCTCTGCGTCAAGGCCCTGCACACCGAGGCCGCGATTGCCGAACTCGCGCCGCATGTGGCGCGTGATGGCGTGGTGGTATCCGCACAAAACGGTCTGAACGAGATCGCCATCGCCCGCGTGGTCGGGGCTGCGCGCACCATTGGCTGCTTTGTGAATTTCGGCGCGGATTACCTTGGGCCGGGGGTCGTGCATTACTCGGGCCATGGCGCTGCGGTGATTGGCGAGTTGGACGGCGCGAAAACCGCCCGCATCGCCGATCTGCACCGCTTGATGCTGGATTTTGACCCCAAAGCCGTGCTGACCCCCAATATCTGGGGCTATCTCTGGGGCAAGATGATCTACGGCGCGCTGCTGTTTGGCACGGCGCTGACCAACGATTCGATTGCCGACGTGCTGGACAATCCCGCACCCCGGCCGATTCTGACGCGATTGGCGCAAGAAGTCGGCGCGGTCGCCGCCGCCGAAGGCGTGCAAACCGAGGCGTTCGACGGCTTCAACCCCGCCGCCTTTGCCCCCAACGCAAGCCAAGCCGCCCTCGACACATCCTTTGCCGACATGGTCGCCCACAACCGCCGCTCGGCCAAAAGCCACTCCGGCATCTGGCGTGACCTCGCGATCCGAAAACGCAAAACCGAAGTGGTGGCCCAGCTTGGCCCGATTGCCGCCAAAGGTGCCGAGCATGGCATCGAAACCCCGCTGACCCGCAGGCTGATTGCGATGATCGAAGAGATCGAGTCCGGCACGCGTCCGCTCTCGATGGATAATCTGACCGAACTCGCAAAGGAGCGCGCATGATCATCGGGTTTGAAGGCCAAACCGCCATCGTCACCGGCGCGGGCCACGGCTTTGGCCGCGCGATTGCCATGGGTTTTGCCGCGCGCGGGGCAAAGGTGCATGTGCTGGATATCAACGCCGAGGGGCTGGAGGAAACTGTGCGGCTTTGCGGTGCAAATTGTCACAGCGCCATCGTCGATGTCGGTGACCGCGAGGCGGTGCAAAATGCGGTGGCAAAAATCGAGGCCACCTCGGGCCGCATCGACATTCTGGTCAACAACGCGGGCGGGGTATGCGGGCAGACCGGCCGCCCGATTGAAGACATCTCTGCCGCCGACTGGGACGCGATTTTCAACGTCAACCTGACCGGCACCTTCATGATGTCGCAGGCCGTGGCCCCCGCGATGAAGCGCGCCAAGCGCGGGCGGATCGTCAATATCTCGTCCGGTGCGGGCCGCTCGATAAGCCTGACCGGCATCCAGGCCTACGCCAGCGCCAAGGCGGGGC
This sequence comes from uncultured Cypionkella sp., assembly GCA_965366095.1. Lineage (GTDB taxonomy): Bacteria > Pseudomonadota > Alphaproteobacteria > Rhodobacterales > Rhodobacteraceae > CBDUEF01. The sequence goes on from CBDUEF010000040.1 coordinate 4,017, forward strand.
AGATCGGCCTGACCCGGCAGTTGGCGCATGAATTGGGCGCGTGGAACATAACGGTGAACTGCATAGCCCCCGGCTTCATCCTGTCCAACCCCACCACCGAGCGCCAGTACGAGGCGATGGGCGAAGACGGCAAAGCCAAGCTGCTGGCGGGCATCGCCCTGCATCGTCTTGGCGCGCCCGAAGATATCGCCAATGCGGTGATGTTTTTTTGCTCGGATCATGCCGGATGGATCAGCGGCGAAACCTTGGGCGTGGATGGCGGCAAATGAGCGCCATCGAGGCGTGGCTCGCGGCCTACACCCCGCAGGCGCTCGACACCTTGCAAGCGTTTTGCCGGATCGAAAGCGTGTCCACCGACCCCGCCTATAAAGGCGGCATTGACGAGGCTTCCCGCTTTGTCGCCGATCAGTTGCGGGATGCAGGCTTTCCGGCGGTCGATATCGTGCAGACCGGCGGCCATCCGGCAGTGATTGCCGAATGGTGCGCGGATCCAGACGCGCCAACGGTGCTGATCTATGGCCACTACGACGTGCAACCGCCTGATCCGGTTGAGAAATGGGAAACGCCGCCTTTCACGCCCACCATCCGCAACGACAGGCTCTATGCGCGTGGTGTCTCAGATGACAAAGGCCCCTTGCTGATCCCCATCGTGGTCGCCAAGGCCTTTCACACCCTGCACGGCAAGTTGCCGCTGAACCTGAAGGTCATCATCGAGGGCGAGGAGGAGTCGGGTAGCCCGCATCTCTCCCCCACCGTCGCCCGCCTGAAAGACCGTCTCGCCTGCGATCTGGTGGTCTCCGCCGATGGCGCGATGTGGCGCGCGGATCTGCCTTCGGTCACGGTGGCCAGTCGCGGCTTGATCGCCCTCGAAGTCACCCTGACCGGGGCCGCCAAAGACCTGCACTCAGGCCGTCACGGCGGCTCTGCCCCCAACCCGATCCGCGCGCTGACCCATCTGCTCGCCAGCCTGCACGACGCTCAGGGCCGCGTCACCGTGGCGGGATTTCTCGATCCCGTTACCGCGCCGGACCCGCTTATTCTCGACGCCATCGCCCGCGCCAATTTCGACCCAGCCGCCTATTTCGACAGCATCGGGGCGCCCCACCCCATGCCCTTGCCCTCGGGCAAGGCGCTGCTCACCCAACAATGGCTGATCCCCACGCTCGAGTTCAACGGCATCTCGGGCGGCTATGCGGGCGCGGGCACCAAGACGGTGATCCCGTCGGTGGCCTCGGCCAAAATCACCTGCCGTTTGGTGGCGGGTCAAGACCCCGAGGCGATGAAATCCGCGATCATCCGGCATCTGCAAGCCGCGCTGCCCACGGGCTACACGATGGACATCAGTAGCCGCGGCCCCGGGTCTGCCGCCTTCGCGCTCGACCCGAACCTGCCCGCTCTGGCGATTGCCGAAACCATTCTGGCCGAGCTTTTGGGCACACAGCCCCTGCGCGTCGCCATGGGGGCGACAATCCCGATTGGCGAGGTGTTCAAAACCCATCTGGGCGCCGAGATGGTGTTTTTCTCCTTCTCAACCTCGGATGAGGACTACCACGCCCCCAACGAATTCCTGCGCCTGTCGAACTTTCGCATGGGGCTGGTGGCTTGGGCGCGCCTGATCGAACGGCTGACAAAGGCCTGACAATGCAAGACAAAACCGCCTTCCTCAGCGTGGCCGAACTGGGTCAAGGCTACCGTCAGGGGCACTTCACCCCCACAGAGGTGGTCGAGGCAGCGCTGGCCCGAATCGCGGTGTTGGACCCGCACCTCAACGCCTTTGCCAACACCATGGCGGAGGCCGCACGCCGCGACGCAGCGGTTGCGACCGCAGCCTTTGCTGCAGGCCAAGACCTTGGCCCCCTGCAAGGCATCCCCATCGCGATCAAAGACCTGATCGAGGTCAAGGGCGCGCCCACGGGCTATGGCTCGCAGGTTTTGCCGCCTCGGATTGCCACCAAAGACGCCACCTTGGTCGCGCGTCTGCGCACCGCAGGGGCGGTCCTTCTGGGCAAAACCAACCTGCTGGAATACGCCTATGGCATCGCCCATCCCGCCATCGGTCAAACCAACAACCCGCATGATCCGACCCGCACCGCAGGGGGGTCAAGCGGTGGCTCGGCGGCAGCGGTCGCAGCGGGCATCGTGCCCTTGGCGATTGGCACCGACACCGGCGGGTCGATCCGCATCCCGGCCTCTTATTGCGGCATCCTAGGGCTCAAACCCAGCTTTGGTCTGGTGCCGCTCGAGGGGGTATTTCCGCTGTCGTGGTCGCTGGATCACGCAGGCCCGCTGGCCCGCACCGCCCAATGTGCCGCGACCCTGCTGTCGGTTCTGGCAGATCAGCCGATAGCCGACGCTGCACCGGATTTAGCCACCCTGCGCATCGGAATTCTGCGCGCGCATCTGCCAAAAGAAGCCGCAGGCGCGGGCGTTCTGGCGCAGTTCAACGCCGCCCTCGCCGCTATGCAGACCATGGGGGTACAACTGATCGAGATCGACATTCCCGCCCTTGCCCATGCCAATGCGGCGCTCGTGCATCTGCTCAAGCCCGAAGCATCGCTCATCCACCAAAGCCTGATCCAGAAAAATCCAACAGGCTATGCCCCCGGCACTTTGCAGCAAATCCAAGACGGCTTCAAAATTCCCGCCACCGATTACGCCCAAGCCATGCGATTTCGCGAGGCCCTGCAGCGCGAGGTCGAGGCGATCTTTGCCTCGGTCGACCTGTTGGCCGCGCCCTCGGTCCCCTTCACCACTCTGCATGAAGACCCAGAGATCACCGGCGATGGTGACAGTGAAATTCTTGCCAGCGGTTTTGCCAATGTCAGCGGGCATCCGTCGATCAGCCTGCCGTGTGGCCTTGCCGCAGGCCTTCCCATGGGCCTGCAACTAACTGCGGCTTTGGGTCGAGATGGGTTCTTGCTTGCGGTGTGCCACAGCTTAGAAGTTGGCGAGCCTCGTTTCTTGGCGCCCTTACCCAAAACGAGCGACTGTTGAGCGAAGTGCCAACAGGCTGCGTTCACGAATGATCGCGCAAGGTCTGACTTCGTGCGCCGATCAAACCTTCCTCGGCTTGTCGATCAGAGCTTAATACCCGCGCACTCGGCGGTATTGCCGATGTGACTGTGCATGGCATTTCGCGCCGCCTTGCCATTCCCCGCCTCCAGAGCGGCGATGATTTCACGATGTTCGGCAACGGACGCGCGCATCCTGGGCGGATTGGTTCCCGGAATCGGCAGGCGTTGCGTTTCTTTCAAAAGGGATTGAACCGTTTCGTAAAGTGATTGAAGCATTCCATTCGTGCAAGATCGCGCAATCGTCGAATGAAAGCGAAGATCGGCCTCAACATTGGCTAGAAGATCCCCTGCCTCCCAACACCGCTCCATTTCATCCGTCGCCAAGCGCAATGTGGTCAAAGCCGCTGAGTCTATTGCGGCCGCGGCACTTTCGACGATCTGGCTTTCAAGCATGATACGGGTTTCGAAAACATCTGCCATGGCAAAGCTGTCGGAGTAGCGCCATTTCAGCGCGCCATTCGGCTTAGTAGGACCTGCAGTGACAAACGTTCCGCGCCCCGGCTCAGTCTTGATCAGGCCAAGGGTTTCCAACGTGAGCAGAGCTTCGCGCAGGGAGGCGCGGCTGACATTGAACTGGTCCGAAAGGATTCGCTGCGAAGGTATCCTGTCACCTGCTTTTAACCCACCATCCAGAAGCATTTGTTGAATGCGACGGGCGACAACTTGCGGCAATGGCGTCCAGCCAGAGGTTGGCAACAGGTTTCGCAACACGTTTCAATTCCTTTCACGCACACAAGGCCCACCAGCCCTTATGCTGAGATGCTTCGTTTAGATTTAACCGCTATAATCTTGCAATCGAAAACATTGCATGCTTAGTTTGGCCTGACCGGTCAGACCGGTTTGACCGTAACATATAAATCAAACAGGGAAAGGACCAACGACATGATGAGAAGAATGTTTTTGCAAGCTGCTGCCATTGGTGCGGCGATGACGTTCGGCGCGATGGCATCGGCAGAACCTCTGGTCGTCGGCGCCAATATCGGCAATGTTCCGTGGGAATTTCAAGACGATACCGGCGCCATGGTGGGATTTGAGATTGATCTGGCAAACGAAGTTGGCAAGCGTCTTGGACGGGAAGTAACTTTTGAGAATGTTCCTTTTAACGGTCTGTTCTCGGCCGTTCAATCGGGCCGAATCAATATGGCGATGTCGTCGATCACCATCACGCAAAAGCGCCTGGCAGAGGTCAGCTTTGCCCAGCCATATTACGACAGCGATCAGTCACTGACGGTTACTGCGGCAAGCGGCTTGAAAGGTCTGGCTGATCTGAAGGGCAAGACCATCGGCGTCGATACGGGATCGACGGGCGACATGTGGGCCACTGATCATAACGCAGAATACGGTTTTGCTGATATTCGCCGTTTTGAAGGGCTGGCGCCTGCAATGCTGGATCTTGGGAATGGCAGGATTGACGGCTACATCAGCGACATTCCGGCTTTGCAATACTATGTCAAAGATAAACCGGAGTTTGCGGTTGTCGAGCGTATCCCCACCGGCGAGCAATATTCGATGATGTTTGCCAAGGATGACCCGTTGGCAGCGCAAGTCAGCGATGTGCTGACCACGCTGAAGAATGAAGGTTTTGTTGCGGCAACCCACAAAAAGTGGTTTGGCGCTGATCCCGAGGCGACGACTTCGACCGTGAAGGTCATGGATATGCCCAAACTGAATTGAAACCGCTTATGAAAATGGGGCGGCGCGCGGCGCCGTCCCGCACCTTAGTTTAAGAAGAAAACAGGCGGAGCCTATGGACATATTCGACACCTTTTTTAACGTGCCGGTCCTGATCCGCACTTTCCCGCTCCTGATGTCGGGCTTGTGGATCACTGTGCAAATCGGTGTGGTCAGTATCATCGCCGGTCTGGTGCTTGGGATGGTTCTTGCGCTGGTTCGGCTATATGCAGCGCCTTGGTTGCAGGTTATCGCCAAACTTTACATCAACTTCATGCGCTCTATCCCGCTTTTGGTGCTGCTGATCATCATCTATTACGCGCTGCCTTTTGTGGGTATCCGGTTGTCGCCGTTTATGTCGGCGGTCTCGGCGTTGTCGCTGGTCTCAGGTGCCTACACCGCCGAGATCTTCCGCGCAGGGATTGAGGCCATTCCCAAGGGCCAGTTCGAGGCCTCGTCCGCTTTGGGGCTGGGTTATCGGCACATGATGGTCGACGTAATCCTGCCGCAGGCGATCCGCATCGTTATCCCGCCGCTAACGAACAACTGCATCAACGTGATCAAGGATACCGCCTTGGCCTCGGTGGTGGCGATGCCAGATCTGTTGAAGCAGGCGACCCAAGCGCAAGCTTTGGCCGCCAATCCCAGCCCGCTGATCGGGGCTGCGATCATTTATGTGGCATTTCTGTGGCCCTTGGTGGCAGCGGTATCACGGCTGGAACGCAGCTATGGCAAGGCGGATCACTGATGGGCAGCACGATTCAAATCAGCAATCTGCGTAAGCAGTTCGGCAGCTTTACCGCACTGCATGGGTTAGACCTGACGATTGACGAGGGCGAAGTGGTTTGTGTAATCGGGCCATCAGGGTCAGGGAAATCGACACTGATCCGTTGCATCAATTTGCTGGAACCGTTCGAGGCGCAAAGCCAAATCCTCGTCGGCGGGGTGCCGGTCGAGGCGGGCCGCAATCTGGAAAAGGTGCGGGCCGATGTGGGGATGGTATTCCAATCCTTCAATCTTTTTCCTCATTTGACGGTGTTGCGCAATGTGATGCTGGCACCAATGCGGGTGCGGCATCTGACGCCCGCTCAGGCCGAGGCGCGTGCGCGCGAATTGCTGGCGCGGGTGGGGATCGAGGGGCAAGCCGAGAAATATCCGGGTAAGCTGTCGGGGGGCCAGCAACAGCGCGTGGCAATTGCGCGGGCTTTGGCGATGGACCCCAAAGTGATGCTGTTTGACGAGCCGACCTCGGCGCTTGACCCCGAGATGGTGGGCGAAGTGCTGGACGTGATGAAGTCACTGGCAGGCACCGGCGTCACCATGGTGGTTGTGACGCATGAGATGGGTTTTGCCCGTCAGGTAGCCGACCGCGTGGTGTTTATGGATGGTGGCCGGATCATCGAGACCGGCACGCCCTCACAGATTTTCGACCACCCGCAGGAAGAGCGCACGCGCAATTTCCTTGGTGCGGTGCTGAACCATTAAACCATTGACTGGAGAGCAGAATGACCCCGCTTGATCTTACCCATGTCCGCAGCAATTTTCCTGGCCTTTCGCGCGGATGGACTTTGTTTGATAACGCGGGCGGTTCGCAGGTTTTGAAGGGTGCCGTGGATCGGATGACGGAGTTTCTACTGGAGAAAAACGTCCAGATCGGCGGTAGCTATGAAATCTCGTTAGCCGCCGCCGCGGCCCTGCGCGAGGGGCGCGAGGCCGCCGCCACGCTGATGAATGCAACCCGTCCTGAGGAGATCATCTTTGGCTCTTCGACCACCGTTTTGTTGCAAAACCTCGCTCGCGCGATGCGCAGCCAGTTGAAACCCGGTGATGAGATTATCGTCAGCCAAGCCGATCACGAATCCAACATCGGCCCTTGGATGTGGCTGCAAGAGTTTGGTGTAATTGTAAAAACGTGGCCACTGAACCGCGACACCTATCAGCTCGATCTGGCCAATCTAGCAACCTTGATGACCAATCGCACCAAACTGGTGGCGGTGACGCATGTGTCCAACATTCTGGGGCATGTCAATCCAGTGGCCGAGATTGCCCGATTTGTCCACGATCACGGGGCACGGATTTGTGTCGATGCGGTGGCCTATGCGCCGCACCGTGCGATTGATGTGCAGGCTTGGGATGTCGATTACTATGTGTTCAGCCTCTATAAAACCTACGGCCCACATTACGCAGTGATGTATGGAAAATACGATCATCTGCTCGAGTTGGACACGCTTTACCATTATTTCTACGGCAAGGATAAAGTGCCGGGCAAGATGGAGCCGGGCAATCCCAGCTATGAATGTGCCTATTCCACCGTTGCGATCCGCGATTATTTTTCCGGGCTTGGCACGGGTCAAACCGCACGCGCCAAACTGGAATCAGGGTTCTCTAAGATCACGGCGCAAGAGGATGCTTTGGTCGGGCGGTTGCTGTCCTACCTTACCTCGCGCAACGACTGCCAGATTTTCGGTGCTACGCGAAACGAAGGCTCGCGCCGGATTCCGACGGTTGCTTTCCGCTTTGATGGCCGCGATTCAGCGGCTGTCTGCAAGGCCATGGATGACCATAAGATCGCCATTCGCCACGGCGATTTCCATGCTCGCCGGCTGGTTGAGGCGCTGGACCAAATGGGCGACGGTGGTTTGCTGCGCGTGTCGATGGTGCATTACAACACCTTGGAAGAGGTGGATCGCCTTTGTGCGGCCTTTGACGGGATCCTGCGAAAGGCGGCCTAAGCTATGTTCGATCTGGTGGTGCGCGGTGGCACCGTGGTTACCGCCGCCGATGTGACGCTTTGCGATATTGGCATTCGCGCAGGCCGGATCGTGGCTCTGGGTGAGGATCTGGCGGCAGGGCAGCGCGAGGTCGACGCGAGCGGACTTTACGTCCTGCCCGGCGGCATCGACAGCCATGTGCATCTCTCGCAGCCCTCGGGCGATGGGATCGTGATGGCGGATGATTTCCAAAGCGGTACGCGCTCGGCGCTGTTTGGCGGCAACACCACCATTTTACCGTTTTGCTTGCAACAAAAGGGTCAAAGCCTGCGCGAGGCTTTGACCGCATATCACGCGCTGGCCGAGGGTCAATGCCTGACCGACATCAGCTTTCATCTGATCATCACCGATCCGACCCCAAGCGTGTTAGGGCAGGAGGTTCCGGCGCTGGTCGCAGATGGCTACACCTCGCTCAAGGTGTTCATGACCTATGAAGGTATGCGCCTACACGACAATGAAATCCTTGCCACTTTGGACGCTGCCCGCAGTTCGGGCGCGCTGGTTATGGTGCATTGCGAGAACGAGGATGCGATCCGCTTTCTGATTGGCAAGCATGAAGAGGCGGGCACAGTCGCACCGCCCGCCCATGCCACCACTAGGCCAATTGCTGCGGAACGTGAGGCCACCCACCGGGCGCTCACCTTGGCGGAAATTGTCGACGTACCGATCGTCATTGTCCATGTGTCGAACCGCGAGGCGATGGAGGAAATCGCCCGCGCCCGCAAACGCGGCGTCAAGGTAACGGGCGAAACCTGTCCGCAATACCTGATGCTTACGGCAGATGATCTCGACCGCGACGGCTGGGAGGGGGCAAAGTTTGTCTGCTCGCCCCCGCCGCGCGATGAGGCAAGCAAAGCTGCCTGTTGGGAGGGGATCGAGCAGGGGGTGTTCGACCTTTATTCCTCGGACCATTGCCCGTTTCGGTTTGACGATCCCGAGGGCAAACTGAACGCCAAGGGCAAAAAGAGCTTCCGTTGGATACCCAATGGCATCCCCGGCGTGGAAACTCGCCTGCCGATCCTGTTTTCCGAGGGCGTGATGAAGGGGCGCATCGACTTGCCCCGATTTGCCGCACTGACCGCAACGAACCATGCCAAACTCTATGGGCTTTACCCGCGCAAGGGCACCATCGCCATTGGCTCTGACGCCGATCTGACACTGTGGGACCCCAGCGAGCCGCGCACGATCCGCAATGTCGCTCTGCATCACGGTGCGGACTACACGCCCTATGAAGGGATGCAGTTGCAAGGTTGGCCCGTGACTGTGATTTTGCGCGGTCAGGTTGCCGTGGATAAGGGCAAGCTGCACCTTGGCCCCGGGGCAGGCTCTTACCTGCCTAGAAAACGCGGCG
>CBDUEF010000041.1:0-12865 GCA_965366095.1 uncultured Cypionkella sp.
TATGGGTGTTCATCCTTGCGCCGCTTGTTGGCGGAGCATTGGCTGGATTTGTCTATAAGATGGGGTTCACCCAGGCTGATTGAACTTGACCGATTAAACTTGGCCGATTGAACCCGGCCAACTGATCCTAGCCAAGGGCGCGGGCGGTGGTCACCAACCCCTGCCCCGCCTCGGCCAAGATCCGGGCCAGATCGCTGAACCAGCCATCGCCCGGTGTGGCCACCCGCCTGACCAGAACCACCTGCCGCGACGGTGCCGGATCGGCAAAGCGCATCAGCGCCATTTTCGGTGCCGCCTTGATCTCTTGCACCAGCGCGATTTCCGGCAGCAGCGTCAGCCCAAACCCTGCCGCAACCAAGCCCACCAGCGTCGACAAGGACGAAGCCCCCAGATCAATCCGCTGCGCCCGCCGCGTCAAACCGCACACCTCAAGCGCCTGATCGGCCAGACAATGGCCCTCGTCCAACAGCAGCAATTGATCGGGATCAAGCGCGCGGGGCCGCAACCCCTCGGCGCCTTGGCCCATCGCCGCCAACCGCGCCGCACTTGCGGCCAGCACGAACTGATCTTGAAACAGCGGCACCTCAACCAGCCCCGCCCGCCCCGAGCTGGTGGCCAAAACCACCGCATCAAGCGCCCCCGCCTCCAATTCCGCCAGCAATTGCTCGGTTTGCGCTTCGCGCAGCCGCAGATCGCGGGTGATGTCGGTGGCACGCAGCCGGGCCAGCACTTCGGGCAACAGATAGGGCGCAATCGTTGGAATGATCCCCAGTTGCAACCGCCCCTCCAGCGCCGCCGCCCGGCCCAAAGCCTCCAATTCGCGCACCTCGCGCAAGATATTGGCCCCGCGCGCCAGAACATCACGCCCCGCCGGGGTAAGCCGCGCCTCGCGCGGCAGCCGCTCGACCAGCTGCACCCCCAGCGCCGCCTCCAGCTCGCGCAGCTGCATCGACAGCGCCGGTTGGCTGATATGCACCTTTTCCGCCGCTCGGGCAAAATTGCGCTCTTGGGCCAAAGCCTCGAAATAGCGCAACTGGCGCAGAGTCAAAGCCATAAGTTTTCCTTATCTATCTGCGAAGTAATTCCGATTTATAATTATTCCAAAATCCGGCCATAGTCCAGCAAGCCCCCCGTAAACGGGAATCAGCCAGGACGCATCCGACTCCCCTTGTCGACGCAACCTGCGCTGAGAGGATTGCCAATTTTAGACACCAAGATCGGAGACGGCCAATGGACGGAAACAACACAGCAGCGGGCGGCAAATGCCCCGTGGCACATGGCGCAGGATCGCAAAGCACCTTTGCGGCACGCTCAAACCGCGATTGGTGGCCGAACCAGTTGAACCTCAAGATCCTGCACCAGCATGCGGCGCAATCCAACCCGCTGGGCGCCGAGTTTGATTACGCCGCAGCCTTTGGCGCGCTGGATCTGGCGGCGCTCAAGCAAGACCTCACCGCGCTGATGACCGATTCGCAACCTTGGTGGCCCGCCGATTGGGGCCATTACGGCCCGCTCTTTATCCGGATGACATGGCATGCGGCGGGCACCTATCGCACCGGCGACGGGCGTGGCGGCGCCGGCACCGGCAACCAGCGCTTTGCGCCGCTGAACTCCTGGCCCGACAACGTCAACCTTGATAAGGCCCGCCGCCTTTTGTGGCCGATCAAGCAAAAATATGGCAATGCGATTTCCTGGGCCGATCTTTTGGTGCTGGCCGGCAACTGCGCGCTGGACTCCATGGGCTTCAAGACCTTTGGCTTTGGCGGCGGCCGGGTGGATATCTGGGAGCCGGAAGAGGATATTTACTGGGGCGCCGAGGACACATGGCTGGGCGATGCCCGCTATGAGGGCGAGCGCCAGTTGGAAAACCCGCTGGCCGCCGTGCAGATGGGCCTGATCTACGTCAACCCCGAGGGCCCGAACGGGCTGGCCGATGCGGTGGCCTCTGGCCGCGACATCCGCGAAACCTTTGCCCGCATGGCGATGAATGATGAGGAAACCGTCGCCTTGGTTGCCGGGGGCCATACCTTTGGCAAGGCGCATGGCGCGGGCGATGCGGGCCTTGTCGGGCGCGAGCCCGAGGCGGCGGGGCTGGCAGAGCAGGGCCTTGGCTGGAAGAACAGCTTTCACTCTGGCGTCGGCATCCATACCACAGGCTCGGGGATCGAGGGCGCATGGAAGCCCAATCCCACCACCTGGGACATGGGATATTTCAAGGTTCTGTTCAAATATGACTGGAATCTGGTGAAAAGCCCGGCAGGTGCGCAACAATGGCACGCGATCAACGTCGATCCCGAAGATATGGTCGTCGATGCGCATGCCCCCTCGCCCCCCCACCCGCCGATGATGCCCACCGCCGATATGGCGATGCGGATGGATCCGATCTATGGCCCGATCTCGCGGCGTTTTGCCAAGGATCCTGCGGCCTTTGCCGATGCCTTCGCCCGCGCCTGGTTCAAGCTGACCCACCGCGACATGGGGCCGATCGCGCTTTATCTGGGGCCAGAGGTGCCGTCCGAAGCGTTGATCTGGCAAGATCCGATCCCGGCTGCGGATCACCCGCTGATCGAGTCCGGCGATATTGCTGATCTCAAATCCGCGATCCTGGCTTCAGGCCTGTCGGTGTCGGAATTGGTGTCGGTGGCCTGGGCCTCGGCCTCAACCTTCCGTGGCTCTGACAAGCGCGGCGGGGCCAATGGCGCCCGCATCAGCCTTGCGCCGCAAAAAGATTGGGCGGTCAATCAACCAGCACAACTGGCGCGGGTTCTGGCGGTGCTGCACGGCATTCAGGCCACCTTCAACGCCAAGGGTGCCAAAAAGGTCTCGCTGGCCGATCTGATCGTTCTGGGCGGCTCGGCGGCGGTGGAAAAAGCGGCGGCAGCGGGTGGCCATGCGGTGCAAGTGCCCTTCGCCCCCGGTCGTGGCGATGCCAGCCAAGAGCAGACCGATGTGGAAAGCTTTGCGGTGATGGAGCCTCAGGCCGAGGGTTTCCGCAACTATCTGAAGGCGGATCTGTCGGTGCCCGCCGAAGCGATGCTGATAGATCGTGCGCAACTTCTGACCCTAAGCGCGCCAGAGCTGACCGTTCTGGTCGGTGGCTTGCGGGTTTTGGGTGCCAACACCGATCAGTCGGCGCAGGGCGTTCTGACCAGCCGTCCGGGCGTGTTGAGCAATGATTTCTTTGTCAACCTCTTGGATATGCGCACCAGCTGGACCGCCACCTCAGACACGCAAACCGCCTTTGTCGGCGTCGATCGCGCCACCGGCACCAAACGCTGGACCGGCTCGCGCGTCGATCTGGTTTTCGGGTCGAACTCGCAACTGCGCGCCCTGGCCGAGGTTTACGCCAGCCAAAACGCAGGTGCCAAATTCGTGCAGGATTTTGTCGCGGCCTGGACCAAGGTGATGAACCTTGACCGCTTCGATCTGAAATCCGCCTAAGACCCGGCGTTTGCGCCGATCTCAAAAACCAAAAGGGGGGCGCAAATCGCCCCCCTTTTTTTCAACCGATCATCGGCCCGAAACGGCCATAGGTTTCATCATAATGCCGCCGCAGCCGCATCAAGGCGATGCGCAACACGATCTTGCCCGAGCGCGCCGCCCAACCCATCTTTTGCTCGGTCGTCTCGATGCCCTCCAAAAAGCAACACACCCGCAGCGCCACATCGCCCAAGCCGGGCCCCAGATCTCGCAAAGCGGTGCCAACCCGGTCGCGCGCTGCCGCAGGGCCACTGGGCACGCCATCACGCGCGCTGCGCGGCTGACATCCCGCTGTCAAAAACCCTTCCCAATTCTGCGTAACCCTTGGCCCCATCTGCGCCAGCTCGAAATCCTCGCGCAGGCGTTCCGCCGCCTCCACCAACTCGGCCTCCAGAAACGGCTTGCCGTCCTTGTCGCGCCGCCGTGCCATCACCGCAATCGGGCTTTCGGTCAGATGATAGCGCAGACGTTTGCGCGCGGTATCCGTCTCCGTCTCGGCCCAATCGCGCTCTTGCCCGGCAAAGGCCTGCGGGGCCTCGGCCAGCCCCGCCGGGCGGCTGTCGGCCTCATCGCGCATCCGGCGCAGGGTCACCCGCCCGGCCGAGGTCAGCTCATAGGTCGAGACCCGCCCGGCCTTGCGGCAGCAAATCCAGTCTTTCAACACAAAGGCCTGCGCCACAGCCCGGTCCAACACCGCCGTCCTTGCCGCTTTGCCGTCGCCAAACTCGCGCATCACCACAGCCTTTTTTCCATATCCGGCGCGATCACCAGAACCGACCCCGGCTCGGCCATCCGCCGCAAGATCCGCTGGCCCTCGCGCTCGATGGCCGCATCGTCGATTTTGGTGCTCAAAGAGCGGATAGGAGCCGACATGGCAGATTTTCCTTTTTTGGCGAGAGAGTTGAGATGGACAGTTTTTACGGCCAGCGCCGACAGCGCCTCGTCCATCAAAGGATCGTCGCGGCGCGATTCGTAGCGCCTGACCTGACGCATCACGGTTGAGGCGTGGCAGCCATCCCGCCGCGCCAAAGCCCGCAAGGATACCCCGTCTTCGGTGTGATCAAGATACAACCTTACCGCATCGGGAATCCAATTGGGCAAGGTGGCGACGGGGCAAAGATTGGACGGCATGACGCTGCTTTGTCCACCTGGATCGGTGGCCCCTGCACTTACAAGAACACTGTCAACCGTGAGTTGCATTGTTTACCTAATAGTTAATTTCTTGGCTAATAGCGATAATTGTTTCGAATTCCTAAACAATCTAGAAACCTGCGCGCGCAGATTTCGAACATAACGCAACGCTGAGTTGTGCTGATGCAAGATGGGTCATCACATCCTCAGGAGGCTTTCCATGACCGATTTCCGCAAAGTTCTGGCCGATCTGCGCCGCCCGCGACTGTTGATCCGTGCCGCGCGTTTTGGTCTGACCGATTACCGCCGCGAGCGCGATCTGCGCCGGATCGTCGCCCCGCTGGCCACACCCGAACGCACCCTGCCGCACCTCGTCGCCGAAGAGGATCGCATGGAAACCAGCCGCCAGATGGGAGATGCAGGCTATTCCATCGCCCGCCACATCGAGATTTTGATCGCCCTGATGGCCGAAGTGCGCTTGTTGCCGCGCCCGTCCAATATGGCCTGAAATACCAAACCGCCCGCAGGTTTCCCTGCGGGCGGTTTGCTGCAAATTGCCCCGATCAGATAAACGCGTCAGGCATTTCCGATTTGCGCCGGGCTACATAGGCGTCCAATGCCTCACGCACGCCCTCGTCCATCGCGGGTTGCTGGTAATCGCCCAACATCTTTTTCATGCGGGTATTGGCCAAAGTTTGCGTATCGCGCGCGCCCTCCTCGGCCCAGGTCTCGAAGGGTTTGTAATCAAACAGTTCCGAGCGCCAGAACGCGGTTTTGAAATTGTCCTGCGTGTGCTGGCAGCCCAGATAATGCCCGCCCGGCCCGACTTCGCGGATCGCATCCATCGCTTGGCCATTGGTGTCCATAAACACGCCTTGGGCCAAATGGTGCAGCGTGCCCAACTGGTCGGCATCCATCACAAACTTCTCAAACGACGACACCAAGCCGCCTTCCAGCCAGCCGCAGGCATGCAACATAAAGTTCACCCCCGACAACAGCGCCATGTTCAGGCTGTTGGCAGTCTCATAAGCCGCCTGCGCATCCGGCAGTTTAGATCCGCAGAACGATCCGCCCGACCGATACGGCAGCCCCAGGCGGCGGGCCAACTGCCCCGCGCCATAGGTGATATGCGAGGCCTCTGGCGTCCCGAACGTCGGCGCGCCCGAGTTCATGTCAATCGAGGTCACAAAGGCCCCCATGATCACCGGCGCACCGGCCCGGATCATCTGGCTATAGGCCACGCCTGCCAGCACTTCCGCCAAAACCTGCGTCAGCGTCCCCGCCACCGTCACCGGAGCCATCGCCCCACCGACGATAAAGGGCGAAATGATCGCGGCCTGATTGGCTTTTGCATAAACCTCCAACGCCCCCATCATGATGCCGTCAAAGGTCAGCGGCGAGTTGATGTTGATCAGGCTGGTCATCACCGTGTTCTGATCGACAAAATCCGACCCGAACAGAATCTTCGCCATTTCCACCGAATCCGCCGCCCGGCTGGGTTCGGTGACTGATCCCATAAACGGCTTGTCCGACAGCACCATATGCGCATGCAACATGTCCAGATGGCGCTTGTTCACCGGCACATCCGTCGGCTCACAAACCGTGCCGCCCGAATGGTGCAGCCATTTCGACATATAGCCCAGCTTCACGAATTTCTGGAAATCCTCGATGGTGGCATAGCGCCGCCCGCCTTCCATATCACGCACGAAGGGGGGGCCATAAACCGGTGCCAGCACCAGATTGCGCCCGCCGATATCAACATTGCGCTCAGGATTGCGGGCATATTGGGTGAATTGCGACGGGGCTGTCGAACACAGCTTGCGCGCCAAGCCCCGCGGGATCCGCACCCGCTCGCCGGTCACATCCGCCCCCACCGCGCGCCACATCTCCAGCGCCGCCGGGTTCTCGATGAAATTAACGCCGATCTCTTCCAACACGGTTTCCGCGTTATATTCGATGATCTGCAGCGCTTCTTCGTTCAATATCTCGAAATTCGGAATATTGCGCTGGATGAATTTTGCGGTCTCGAAACTCACCGCCGTGCGCTCAGCCCGGCGCACCGATCCGCCACCACCGCGCGCTGTCCGCCTGCCACCTGCATCACTCATCGCAAATCTCCTTCGCTGCCCGCCTGATGCGGTGATATTTCCTGCCTTATGCCGCCATTTCCGCGCCAAATGCGCCCCAATTCCGCCGCTTGCCTGCCAAAACCGACATGACCTTGCCTCAGAAACGACCCTGCTCATCCTCATCGTTCAAATATCCTCGGGGGAGAGGTGCAAAGCACCTCAGGGGGGCGAGCCCCCCTGCAGCCTCGGCAGCCGAAAAATCCGGTTGATTTTTGCGCCCTGATCTTGCGATTCCCCCCGCCAAAGGCTACGCGAGACCATGACCCAACATGACCGCCTTCTCATCATCGACTTCGGCTCTCAGGTAACGCAGCTGATTGCGCGCCGCCTGCGCGAGTTGAACGTCTATTGCGAAATCCACCCCTATAACCGCGTGGATGACGCCTTTCTGAAATCCTTCGCGCCCAAAGCGGTGATCCTCTCGGGCGGCCCCGATTCCGTCACCCGTGAAGGTAGCCCCCGCGCGCCCGAGGCACTCTGGACCTATGGCGTGCCGGTTCTTGGTATCTGCTACGGTCAGCAAACCATGATGCAGCAGCTTGGCGGGCTGGTCGAACATGGCCACGGCACCGCCGAATTTGGCCGTGCTTTTGTCACCCCCACCGCTTTGACCCACCCTTTCCTGCATGGTTGGTTCCCGCCTGAAAGCGGCCCGCTCGCCCGCGAACAGGTCTGGATGAGCCACGGCGATCACGTCTCGCGCATCGCCCCCGGCTTTGCCGTCTATGGCACCTCGCCCAATGCGCCCTTTGCCATCACCGCCGACCCCTCGCGGCATTTCTACGCCGTGCAATTCCACCCCGAGGTGCATCACACCCCCAAAGGCGCGCAGCTTTACGAGAATTTCGTCAAACTGGCGGGCTTCAAAGGCGATTGGACCATGGGTGCCTACCGCGCCGAGGCCATCGCCAAAATCCGCGAGCAGGTGGGCGATGCCAAGGTGATCTGCGGCCTTTCCGGCGGCGTCGATAGCTCGGTTGCCGCCGTGCTGATCCATGAGGCGATCGGTGATCAACTTACCTGCGTTTTCGTCGATCACGGGCTGTTGCGGCTGGGTGAGGCGGAACAGGTCGTCACCATGTTCCGCGATCATTATAACATGCCGCTGATCCATGCCGAAGAATCCGCGCTGTTCTTGTGCGAACTCGAAGGCGTGTCGGACCCCGAGGTCAAACGCAAAACCATCGGCCGCCTGTTCATCGACGTGTTCCAAAAACACGCCGCCGCCGTGGGTGGCGCCAAATTCCTGGCCCAGGGCACGCTTTACCCCGATGTGATCGAATCCGTCTCCTTCTCGGGCGGCCCCTCGGTCACCATCAAATCGCACCACAACGTCGGTGGCCTGCCCGAGAAAATGGGCCTCAAACTCGTCGAACCCCTGCGCGAACTCTTCAAGGACGAAGTCCGCGCCCTTGGCCGTGAACTCGGCCTGCCCGCCAGCTTTATCGGCCGCCACCCCTTCCCCGGCCCCGGCCTTGCGATCCGCTGCCCCGGTGAAATCACCACCGAGAAACTGGACATCCTGCGCCGCGCCGATGCGGTCTATATCGACCAGATCCGCAAACACGGGCTTTACGATGACATCTGGCAAGCCTTCGCCGCCATTCTGCCGATGAAAACCGTCGGCGTGATGGGCGACGGGCGCACCTATGATTTCGCCCTCGCCCTGCGCGCCGTGACAAGCGTTGACGGCATGACAGCCGACTACTACCCTTTCAGCCATGATTTCCTTGGCGAAACCGCCACCCGCATCATCAATGAGGTCAAAGGCATCAACCGCGTGTTTTACGATTGCACCTCCAAACCCCCGGGGACGATTGAACTCGAATGATCAGATTGCGCGGACAGCTTCTATGCACCACGGATGCGGAACTCGCCGCCGTCACCCAACACCTGCCCGCTCATATCGCGGCAAGCCGGGCCGAACCGGCCTGCCTCACCTTTGATATCTCGCCCACCGATGACCCGATGGTGTTCGAGGTGATGGAGTCTTTTCGTGATCGCGCTGGTTTTGATGCCCATCAGGCCCGCACCCGCGCCAGCCCGTGGTGGGCGGCCACCCAAGACATCCCCCGTGCGTTTCGTATGGAAGAACTGGGCGATTAGCCCGCAAAGGCCAACAGATGCAGTTTTTGTTCTTTCGTCGCCACCCTGATTTCACCCTGTTCTGGGCGGGGATGTTTCTGGTCAATCTGGCGGTGCAGATCGAATCCGTCACCATCGGCTGGCAAATCTATCAGATCGGGCGGCAAACGCTGTCGATCAAGGAAAGCGCCTTTCTGGTTGGCATGGTTGGCCTTGCCCAATTCATCCCGATGTTTTTGCTGACGCTTTACGCAGGTTCGATGGCCGACCGCCACTCGCGCCGCACCATCGTGATGATCAGCCTTGGGGTTGAGATCCTCTGCGTTCTGGGCCTTGTGTCCGTCGCGCATGAGGCCGCGCCAAATGTCACCCACATCTTCTGGATCGCCGCTGCATTCGGTGCCGCCCGCGCGTTCCTGTCGCCCGCCTCATCGGCGCTGGTGCCGATGCTGGTGCCGAAAGTCGAGATGCCGCAGGCGATCTCGCTGAAATCCCTCAGCTGGCAAGCCGCCGTCATCATCGGCCCATGGATCGGCGGCCTGCTCTGCGCCATCTCTACCGCCACCGCCTATGAGGTGACGGCAGGCCTTTATCTTGCCGGCACCGCGATCATCCTTTTCATGCGCGTCAATACCACGCCGCAACGCCAACCCGGCAGCCAGATTGCGCAGATCAAAGAGGGCTTGGTTTATGTCTGGACAAATAAAATCGTTTTTGGCGCAATCTCGCTTGATCTCTTCGCCGTGCTTTTGGGCGGGGCCACCGCCCTGCTGCCCGCTTTCGCCTCCGATATCCTCAACGTCGGGGCCGAGGGCTTTGGCATCCTGCGCTCTGGCCCCGCCATCGGCGCTTTGCTGATGGCCGCAGCCCTGTCGCGCTGGCCGCTGAAACGCCACGCCGGGCGGCGGATGTTCATGGCGGTGGGCGCGTTCGGCATGGCCACCGTCATCTTTGGCCTCTCGAAAAACATCTACCTGTCGGTTGCCGCCCTCGCAGCCCTGGGTGCCGCCGATATGATCTCGGTCTATGTCCGCCAAACCCTTGTGCAGATCGTCACCCCCGACCACATGCGCGGCCGCGTCTCCTCGGTGTCGGGCCTGTTCATCTCGGGCTCGAACGAGTTGGGAGAGTTCGAATCCGGCGTGGTCTCGCGTTTTATCGGCCCGGTGGGTGCTGCCATCTTCGGCGGCATCGGCACCATGATCGTCACCGGCGCCTGGGCCAAGATGTTCCCGGCCCTGCGCAAGGCTGACCGGCTTGATGGCGCAGACCAAGCAAGCGAAGAAACCATAAAGCCGCAATCGTTAACTGCTTCGGCCAGCTGAATGCAAACCGATGCCCATCCCCTCAAGGCCGCCTTCTGGATGACCGGAGCCGTCGCCTCTTTCACTGCCATGGCGGTGGCCGGGCGGCAGGTTTCGGCGGTGCATGACAGTTTCGAGATCATGACGGCGCGGTCTTTGGTTGGCTTCATTCTGGTTATCGCCATCAGCGCCCTGCGCGGCCAGTTGCACCAGATCAACGCCAACAAACTGCCCGGCCATTTCATCCGCAATATCGTGCATTTCACCGGGCAAAACCTGTGGTTCTGGGCAATAACGGTGATCCCGCTGGCGCAGGTCTTTGCGCTGGAATTCACCTCACCGATCTGGGTGATCCTGTTGTCGCCGCTGTTTCTGGGCGAAAGCCTGACGCGGGCAAAAATCGGCGCGGCGCTCTTGGGCTTTGCGGGGATCCTGATCGTCGCCCGCCCCGATTTCTCGCATCTGAATCCCGGAACCCTTGCCGCCGCCGGATCAGCCGTCTGCTTTGCGGCAACCGCGATTTTGACCAAACGCCTGACCCGTGGCGACAGCATTGTCACCATTCTATTCTGGCTGACGCTGATGCAATTCTTCTTTGGTGTGATCTGCGCGGGCTATGACGGCGTGATCCACTGGCCCACAGCGCAAACCCTGCCTTGGCTGATCTTGATTGGCTGTGCCGGGGTGCTGGCGCATCTGTCTTTGACCACGGCCCTGTCACTCGCCCCGGCCAGCTTTGTCACCCCGCTTGATTTCGTCCGCCTGCCGGTGATCGCGGTTGTTGGCGCGCTGGTCTATTCCGAACCCTTGGACCCTTGGGTGCTGGCCGGAGGGGCGGTGATATTTGCCGGTATCTGGCTGAACCTGAGCGCGGCGCTTCGCCCGAAAAGCAACAGTGGTCCCGTCACAAATTCGTGACGCCGCGTAAGTGATTGACGCAAAGCAGCCCCCCTGACAGCCTTGTGCCAACGACCGGGGCCAGGCCGCGCTTGCACCAAGACAAGCAGGCAGCCCCAGCGTCGAATCAGGGGAGAGAGACATGAAGAAACACCTTACCATCCTTGGCGCCTTGGCGCTGACCACCACCGCCGCAAACGCGGGCGGCATTGACCGTTCGGGCCAGTCGATCCTTGCGATCTTTGAAACCGGCAATTACGCCGAACTCACCTATGGCCGGGTGTCGCCGGATGTGTCGGGCACGGCCGTAGCGGGCTTGGGTGGCTTTCCATCGGGCGATATGGCCAAGAATTACAATCAATTCGGGCTGGCGGTGAAAACCAAACTGTCCGACAGCCTCGATATGGCCGTTATTCTCGATCAGCCGTTCGGTGCCAATGTCAGCTATCCGGTTCTGGCCACGCCGCCGGCCGTCTATTACGCCGCAGGCTCAGTCGCCAAGCTGTCGACGATGGCCACCACGGCCGTGCTGAAATACCGCATGCCGAACAACGTTTCGGTCTTTGGTGGCCTGCGCTATGAAACCATGTCGGCCAAAGCCACCGTTCCCTTCATTCCCTTTGGTGGCTACAATGTGGACTCAAACACCGCGGGTGATTTTGGCTATCTGGTTGGTGTCGCCTATGAGAAGCCGGAAATCGCTTTGCGGATCGCGCTGACCTATAACTCGAAAATCTCGCATGACTTCAACACTGTTGAAACCAGCGCCTTGACGGGCGGCGTTCCTACCACAGGCACCACCACGGTGGATTCGCCGCAAAGCGTCAATCTTGAATTTCAGTCAGGCGTTGCCAAGGATACCTTGGTTTTTGGCTCGATCCGTTGGGTGGATTGGTCAAATTATGTGATCGACCCGACCTATTACACCCCGCCGTCGCCTTTGGTTTCCTATGCCAGCGACACCGTCACCTATACTTTGGGCGTTGGCCGTCGGTTCAACGAAAACTGGTCGGGCGCCGTGTCGATCGGCTTTGAAGACCAGACCGGCGGCTTTGCCTCGAACCTTGGCCCGACCGATGGCAAGAAAAGCCTGACGGTCGGCGTGTCCTATACCTTGGACAATATGAAGATCTCGGGTGGGATTTCCTATGTTCAGATCGGAAATACCGAAACCACGGTGGACGGCACGAATCCCGCGGGCGTTTTCAAAGGCAACTCTGCGCTCGGCGTTGGCATCAAGATCGGCTATTCGTTCTAAACGGCTTTGTTTACCTAAGGGCCCCGCATGATCTGCGGGGCCTTTTTCGTTGATTTTCCGCGTGAACTCGGCGCCCGTCCCGGTTAAAAGCCATCAGCCAGCAAAAGGACCGCGCCGATGCTTTATTCCTCGGGCCAGAATTTCACCGAGTCCCCGCAAAAGCGGGTGATGCTGTTTGGCATGTCTGGCCTTGGCAAAACCCATCTGTCAAACCTGCTGCGAGGCGCTGGCAACTGGTTTCACTACTCGGTCGATTACCGCATCGTCACCCGCTACATGGGCGAATATATCGCCGATAACTTCAAACGTGAGGCGATGAAGGTTCCCCTGCTGCGCGAATTGCTGCTGACAGATTCCGTCTATATCGCCTCCAACATCACCTTTGATAACCTCGCGCCCCTGTCCACCTATCTTGGCAAACCGGGTGATCCGGCGCGCGGCGGCGTCGCCTTTGGCGAATATTGCCGCCGTCAGGATCAGCACCGCGAGGCCGAGATTGCCGCCCTGCTTGACGCCCCGCGCTTTATCGAACGGGCCAGCGGCATCTATGGCTATGATAACTTCATCTGCGACACCTCGGG
>CBDUEF010000042.1:0-12756 GCA_965366095.1 uncultured Cypionkella sp.
CCACCCTCCCAAACCCCGCCAATTTTACTAAAATTTGCATCCTCATCGCTCAAATATCCTCGGGGGAGGCGCAAAGCGCCGTGCGGGGGCAGACAGCCCCCGCTTTTGGCTCTGCCAAAACCGCTCAGGCGAAGGGATCGACCCCGTATCCCACCCCGGTCATGCACAAACCATCCGGCGGCGACACCGGGCCACAGGCCGCACGCTCGCGCGCCATCAGCGCATCACCCACCCGCTCTGGCGCCCAGGCCCCGGCCCCCACCCGCTCCAGCGTTCCTACAATCGAACGCACCTGATTGTGCAGAAAACTGCGCGCCCGCAAGGCAAAGCGGTATTCAACCCCGCCGGGATAGGCCTGCTCCCAAATGCTGATCTCATCCAATGTCTTCACCGGGCTGGCTGCCTGACACCAGGTCGAGCGAAAGGTGGTGAAATCATGCTTGCCAAGCAGATGCGCCGCCCCCGCCTGCATCGCCTCTACATCCAGCGGCATCATCACTCGCCAGACCCTGCCCTTGTCCACCGTCGCAGGCGCGCGCCGCGCGATCAGCCGAAACAGATAACGCCGCTCGATCGCCGAAAACCGCGCGTGAAAGCTCTCTTCCACCCGCGCCGCCTGCAAAACCGCCACCGGAAAATTCCGCAAATGCGCGTTCAACGCCCCCATCAGCTTGAACGCGTCCCAGTCCTTGATCAGATCACAATGCGCCACCTGCCCGGTTGCATGCACCCCCGCATCGGTGCGCCCGGCGGCGACGATGCGGTGCGCCCCCGGCTCCAGCCGCGCCAAGGCCGCCTCGATCACACCCTGCACGGTCAATTGACCGCCCGCCTGGCGTTGCCAGCCGTTAAAGGGCTGGCCATCATATTCGATCAAAAGCGCATATCTTGGCATGGGCCTTTGCTATCCAAAGCCGGCCCCGCTGTCCATGGCCCCTACCAAATCGCCAAATCAATCCCTATGTTCAAGGCGAAACCACAAGGCCGCACAGTTTGTTTTCCGCCCTGACCGATAGCCTCTCCCGCCAGATCGAAGGCAGCATCGCCTCGGTTTCGGGCGCGTTCTTTGAACCCGTGCTGCGCTTGGGGGTCACCGGCCTCTCACGCGCCGGCAAAACCGTGTTCATCACCGGGCTGGTTGCCAACCTCTTGGATCGGGGCCGGATGCCGCAATTGCGCGCCAATGCCCAGGGGCGGATCGAGGCGGTCTATCTGCAACCGCAACCCGACGACACCCTGCCGCGCTTTGCCTATGAAGACCACCTCGCCGCCCTCACCGGCGACGATCCGCGCTGGCCAAATTCCACCCGTGCGGTGTCGGAATTGCGCCTGTCGTTCCGGGTCCGCCATCAGGGCTTTTTCGGCAAGCTCAGCGGCCCGCAAACCGTGCATGTCGATATCGTCGATTACCCCGGCGAATGGCTGCTCGATCTGGCATTGATGGACAAGACCTATGCCGAATGGTCCGAAGCCACCCTTGCCCGCATCGACAAACGCGCCGAAGCCGCCGCGTTCATGGCGCTGGCCCGTGCCGAGGATGGCGCGCTGCGGCTTGATGAACCCAAGGCTGCAGCCCTCGCCGCCGCCTTCACCGAATACCTTGTGTCCGCCCGCGCCGCCGGTTGGTCTGATTGCACACCGGGCCGGTTCTTGCTGCCGGGGGATCTTGCGGGCTCGCCGGTGCTCACCTTCGCCCCCTTGCCGCAACCCGCCAACAGCCCGCGCAACAGCCTCTGGCGCGAGATGCAGCGCCGCTTTGACGCCTATAAATCCAAAGTCGTGCAGCCGTTTTTCCGCGATCATTTCGCCAAGATTGATCGGCAGATCGTGCTGGTTGACGTGCTGGGCGCAATCCACCAAGGCCCCCGCGCGGTCGAGGATCTGCGCCGCACCATGGCCGAGGTGCTGTCGGCCTTTCGCCCCGGTCGCAATCGCTGGTTAAGCGGGCTTTTGGGCGGCAAGAGGGTGGAAAAAATCCTCTTTGCCGCCACCAAGGCCGACCATCTGCATCAGGCCCAGCACCCGGCGCTGACGGCGATCATGCAGGCGATGCTGCGTGAGGCACAAAGCCGCGCCGATTTCGCCGGGGCCGAAACCATGGCGATCTCCATGGCCTCGCTGCGCTGCACGGTCGAAGAGGAAATCACCCGCGATGGCGCGACGCTTCACGCTGTGCGCGGCAGGCTGCTGTCCACCGGCAAACAAGCGGCGATGTATCCCGGCGAATTGCCCTCTGATCCCAACCGCCTGCTGTCCCCAGCCCGTGAAGGCGCAACGCACTGGCTTGATGCCGATTACGCCTTGATGGGCTTTGCCCCTGCGCGCCTGTCGCTCAAACCGGGGTTCGGCCCGCCGCATATTCGCCTCGACCGTGCCGCGGAATTTCTGATCGGAGACCGGCTATGAGCCTTGATCCTCCCCCCCTCAAGCAACCCTTGGTGATGGATTACGAAGGCGAAGCCGCCGACCCCTCCTTGGCCGACCTGCCCGATGACACCCCACCCCGCGCGCTGATCGCAGCGGCACGGCTTGCCCGCCCGGCCTCGGCGTTTTCGCGCTTTGCCTTTTGGGTGTTCTCCACCCTCTTCACGCTGGTGCTGTCGGTTTCAGCGTGGAACTTCGTCACCGGCCTGTTCGCCGAAAACTCGATCCTCGGCTGGCTTGCCTTTGGCCTTTTCGGCCTCGCCCTCGCGATCCTGCTCTTGATGGCCCTGCGCGAATTTGCCGCCTTTGCCCGCATGGCCAAACTCGACCGCCTGCGCGCGCAGGCGCAAACCGCCCGCGACAGCGCCGATATGAATGCCGCCAAGGCCATCGCCGCCGCCCTGCACCGCCTTTATAAAGGGCGCGACGATACCGCCTGGGGCCTTGCCCGCCTGACCGAACGCGAAAGCGATGTCTATGACGCCGACGCCCTGCTTGATCTGGCCGAAATCGAGGTCATCGGCCCCTTGGACCGCGCCGCCCTGGCCGAGGTTGAGGCCGCAGCGCGTCAGGTTGCCACCATCACCGCCTTTGTGCCGCTGGCGCTGGCCGATGTTGCCACAGCGCTTTACGCCAACCTGCGGCTGATCCGCCGCTTGTCGCAGATTTACGGCGGCCGTTCGGGCAGCATGGGCAGCTTTCGCCTGCTGCGCCGGGTGTTCACGGCGCTGCTGGGCGCGGGTGCGATTGCGCTGGCCGATGATCTGATCGGATCGGTTGCGGGCGGTGGCCTTTTGGGGAAACTCTCGCGCCGCTTTGGCGAGGGCGTGGTCAATGGCGCGCTAACCGCCCGTGTGGGATTGGCCGCGATGGAACTGGCCCGCCCGATGCCCTTTGCCGCCTTGCCCCGCCCCGGCACCTCGGCCACCACCAGCCGCGCCTTGGCGGGCCTGTTTGGGCGCAGCGATAGGCCCTAAAACCCGGCCTCCAGCCGCAAGATCAACGCCGCCATCATCGCCTCACATTTCGCCAATTGCTCGGCGCTGACATACTCATCGGGCTTGTGCCCCTGCGCCATAGAGCCCGGCCCGCAGATCACCGTCGGGATGCCCAAACGCGCATCGAACAACCCGCCCTCGGTGCCGAAGGCCACCTTGATGGTGCCATTCGCCCCGGTCAGAGATTTCACGAAATTCACCACCGCCGCCTCGGAGGGCGTGCCAAGGCCGGGGTAATCCCATAGCCGCTCGATCACAATCGCGGCCTCGGGGAACTCGGCGCGTAGGGGGGCCACAATCGCCTCGGCAGCCTCGCGCAGCCGCTCGATCAGGCCCAAAACATCCTCACCCGCCAAGGAGCGGATTTCAAAATCCACCACCGCCGTGTTGGGAACGATGTTCACCTGCACCCCGCCATTCAACTTGCCGACATGCAGCGTCGAATAGGGCACATCGTAATCGCCGTCGCGCAAGCCGTTTGCCGCCACATCCGCCTGCAACACCCTGACCGCGTTCACAAAATCCACCGCCAGATGCAACGCGTTCAGCGCCATCGGCGCCAGCGCCGAATGGCCCTCGCGCCCCGTGCAGGTCGCCCGCAACGCCACCTTGCCCTTATGCCCGGTGGCCACCTGCATCCCCGTCGGCTCGCCCACGATGCACAAGCGCGGGCGCATCGGCGCCGCCTTCAGCATCTCGATCAACGACCCAACCCCCATACAGCCGATTTCCTCGTCATAAGACAGCGCCAGATGCAAAGGCACCCGCAACTCGCGCTTTGAGGCCGCAATCATCGCCGCAATCGCGCAGGCGACAAAGCCCTTCATATCCGCCGCGCCGCGCCCATAAATGCGCCCGTCTTTTTCGGTCATCGCAAAGGGCGGCACCGTCCAGGCCTGGCCCTCAACCGGCACCACATCGGTATGGCCCGACAGCATCACGCCCGCGCCCTCAGGCCCGACACTGGCGTAAAGATTGGCCTTGCCGCCCGACGGATCGGGGATCAGCGTTGCCACAATCCCTGCGTCAGCCAACAGATCGCGCACATAGCCCATCAGCTCGATGTTGGGCCGCGCGCTGACCGTGTCAAAGGCCAAAAGCTGTTCCAGTATATCGCGGCTGTCCATCGCAAATCCCCCTGTTTGCCCCTGACTACCCGTTTCACCGCCCAAACAAAAGCCCCGGCCCCGCCATGGCCGATGACCTGATTTGTCATGTTTTGCCCCCTTCCCAAGGGGCGCGATGGGTGGCAAAGTTACAAATGAACGCTGAAACCTCTGCCATAAAGGACTGAAAGACCATGAAAATCAAAAGCCTTCTGCCTGTTCTGGCCACCACAGCCCTTGTTGCTTTGGCGCTGCCCGCCTTTGCGCAAGACAAGACCAAGCCCAATGTCGACACCACCGCCACCGGCACCAAAGGCGCCGTGGCCACCCTTGCCATGGCACAAGATCTCTATGCGCTGGGTGTTGCCAACAAAGACGCGCTCACCGTGCTGACGGCGGCAAAACTCGCCAATTCGGTCGATCTCAAAGCGGTCGAGCGCAAAGTTGAAACCACTGGCGAAGAGGTGGCCGGCGATGAAGACGGCGTTGACGCCCCCGTCACGGCCGAGGCCATGATGGCCACCGCCAAAGAGTTGGCGGGCGAGAATGAGGTTCTGGCCGGTCTGATTTCCGACGCCGAAACCGAAGGCACCCGTGGCCGCATCGGTGGTGCCTCGTCGACCCTGTCGCGCTTGCCCGGCGGGCGCACCGATACCTGGACCGTGCCTTTCTACGGCAACTCCTATGCCGAACTGGCCATCGTTGGCGATGGCGATTCAAACCTTGATGTGCTGGTCACCGATGAGAACGGCAATACGATCTGTTACGACGTCAGCTGGACCGATAAGGTCTATTGCGATTTCGTCCCGGCCTGGAACGGATATTTCACCATCACGGTGCAAAACAATGGCCGCAAGCGCAACAGCTACTATCTTGTAACCAACTGATCGGCTTTGCCCTGCGGCGAAAACGCCCGGCCCTGCAAAGGGCCGGGCGTTTTTTCATCTGCGGCAAGCCAAAGCGCCCTAGTCAAAAGTGGCTTCTTGGGTTCAATTCTTAACCCAAGGTTAACGCGGCCTTGTAACCCATTGATCCCTATAAGGCTCAGGGCCGCGCAGCCGTGCGACACGGCCCCACTCAAGGCGATTTGTTGATGGTCTCCTCCAGCCAGGGCAAGTAATTCGAAATCCTTGTATAGGCCGAAAACTGCGACTTTTCCTCGCAACCTTGCCCGGTGCTGGCCGAAAGACCCCAAGAAACCACCCCCGCCTGAATATAGCTTCCGTCCGCCAAAGGCACCACCAATGGCCCGCCGCTGTCTCCCGAACAGGCTATCTTGCCGCCCTCAAAAGTGCCCGAACACAGCATGTTCGCACTCATCGGAACCGGAGCACGGGCAACCATTTCATCCCACAAGGAATAGGCATCCTCATCCTTCAACCCGAACAGCCCGGCGGCATAGCCAAAGCCCTGGCCGCCTCTTCTGCCCGCCCGTCCAACATGGTCTGATTGCATTGATCGCGGTCCAGCATCTGAATCTCGGTCTGGTGCAGCGCCTCGGGATGGCTGCCGCCCTCGGTCAGCCCCCATCCCGTAACCAGAGTGACCACCCCCGGCTGATCCAGCTGATCACCAAACTCGGCGTCAGGCACCTTGATGGTGGCAAAGGGGGCCACCGATTTGCGCGTCAGCTTGATCAGCGCGATATCATTGTCGAAACCCTCGGGCTGATACTGTGGGTGCCGATAGATCGCCGCCACCCCGACCAGATCACCCTTGCCCGGCGCCAACAGATTGCTGCCGACCAGCACCGACAACTCCTCGGGTTTCAGATCGGCAAAACTGCCATCCTCTTGCTCGTTGTAAACGCAATGCGCCGCCGTCAGCCCCCATTGGTCCAACCCCAGCGAGCCGCCGCAGAATTGCCCATCCGGCCCTACCGCCGCACCGTTGATCATCAAAGCCACCTGCCAGGGCCAGGCCCCCTCGGCAGCCAATTGCCCGCCGATCACTTTCCCCCCGCCCGCAGCCTGCGTCGCATCATGGGCAGCTTTCTCGCCACTCTTCGCAAAATGATAGGGATTTGCCCTGACGCCCGGCTTGCCAAAATCCGGCCGGGTCTCAGCCAACATCAAAGGCGCCGCGCCGATTTGCGCCACCAGGGCAAGCGCAGTGGCGGCTCTAAGGGATGCGATGGTCATGGTGTGATCTCCTTTGTCGGGGGCGACAGGCGGATCACCTGCCGCATCATGGCCAAGTCTGGCGGTTTGGCAGAAAATCCGCGGGATGTTGCGGGGTCAAGCTGATCGGCAAACCACCCCGCTGGCCCAGCGCGCATGGGCTCTGGGCTGGCAAGCAGGGTCAGATCGGCGCGCGGGCTATCGGGGTCTGCGGGCACGGCCAGAACCATCATCTCTTCCGATCCATAGCCAGACCCTACCGAAATCTGCACCCCGGCCTGCGCGCTTTCGCCCACTGCCAGCCGGTTGGAAAGCCCGTTTCGCGGCCAAACCGGCGTGATGGTGAAATCGGCGTTGAAATACAGGATCGACACGTCCTGTGCCTTGCCTGAACGATTGGTAACGGTCAGCCAAAGCTGATCACAGGCTTGCAGCGGCGCGTCCGGATCAAACGGCATCAGCGGGCCAACTGCGCCGCACGCCTCGCCCGTCGCCCCGCGTCGCAGCCGCCAATCCACCTGCAACGGCTCTTTTGCAACCAGACCCCGGCCTGCCGCCCCGGCCAAAAGTTTGCGCAGCCGCAGCGCCTGCCCGGCATGGGCAAGAACCCGCGCCACCGCATCGGTCTCGGTCTCCCCCTCCCGGCGCTGAATGCGGGGGCTGGAGAACGGCCCCTCGGGATCCAGCACGCCATCGGGCCCGGTCAGCGCCACCGCGCCGCCGGTCAGAACCGGCACCAGATCAACCTCCCCCAGCGCCCCCTGACCAAGTGCCGCAATCCACGCTCGATAGTCGCCTTTATCGGCGGCCACCGCCGGGGCTAGCCGCAAAGGAGGTGGCGGGGCAGGTACCAGCACCTCGGCCCATCTGGCGTTTCCCGGCAGGTCAGCGACCGGAACCTCATGCGCAGCGACCTTGCCAATCACGGCCTGAGCCACCGCGTCGCCCCCACTGGGTGCCGCATAAAACGCCAAAGTGCTGCCCTCGGTCATTCCCTCCAGAAACCCCGCCTGAACCCTGCCCGCCGTCACCATGAACCGCCCAGATGCCGGCCCCCTGCCGAAAACCCGGCTGTCCAACAGCGGGCCCTCGCCCGCCGGAACCTGCCGCGCCGGACCCTGCACCATCGCGTCTGATACGGCCGCCAACAGCTGCCGCCAGCTGATCCCATCAGCCTGCCGCAACTGCTGGGCCATCCGCAACGTAAACTCCCCCTGCCACCGACCACTACCCGCCAATTCATATTCAAATGAGCGCTGGTCAGACTGCGATGAATAAAGAAAGACGAACTCCCCCGACAAGGGCGGCGTGTCAACGCCCGCAACCGAAACGGCGTCATTGGGCACACCCAACGCCTCGGGGGCAAGGCCACGTGACACGCCTTCACCACCAATCGCGCGAAAGCCGGTGGCTGAATGGCAGGCGTCAATCAACCCCACCACCTGCGCGCCCTTGGCCGTGATCCGCGCCGCCCAATCTTGCAATTCATCATCCAGAATGGCGTTTTCCACGCTTCCGATGCTGCCTTTCCACCCCGACGCATCGGCGGGCAGCAAGATTTCATCATATCCCCCACCCTCATCGCCGCTTTGATCCGGCGCTTGCGAGCCATGGCCCGAGAAATAAAAGATCACCCTGTCTCCGGCGCGACTTTCATCGGCAACGGCATCCAGCGCCGCCATGATCTGCGCGCGGGTCGGCTGACCGCGATGAACCAAGGCCGGCAACGCAATCCCTGCACCGCCAAGAACCCGCATCTGTTCAGGCGCCACACCGCGCAACGCCAAAACCTCAACCATCAAGGCCAGATCATTGTCAGGGCCCTTCAGATCGGCGTCCAGCGTCAGATAATCCGAAACCCCAACCAAAACCGCCCGCGTCTCGGCCATTGCCGCACCGCCAAAGCAGATCGCCGTTGCGCAGATCAGATGAAAAAGCGCTTGTCTTATCATCGGCAAACGATACTGCCCCCTGCCGCAAGGGCAAGCCTTTCGGCACTGATGACCGCATTTGTCATCTTGCACTTTGCCCAAATACTCGGGGGGTGAGCCGCTCTTGCGGCGAGGGGGGCAACGCCCCCTTAATTGCTGACAGGCGCCAAACGCCGCCCCCCGGCCGCGATACCTTTCTCGATCCGGCTTTCCACCGAATTGCCCGCCAATGACCCCAGAAAGCCATTGAACTCGGGCGTCGTCCGCGTGGCCAGACGTCCGGCCTCGATCACCAGATCAACCTCGTCGGTTTTCAGCCGCAGCCGCGTGGGCACCTTGTTCAACTTGGCGCGCATCGCCGGGTCAACGCCCTCAAAACTGGCTTGGCCGACGAAAATCTTGATATCCTTGCAATCCCAACCCGAGGTAGTGCCCCGCAAGCGCCGCACCTCTGACAAGGGCAAGGCACAGCGCCAGTCGATCAACTCGCTTTCCCACAGCCGCAACTCGCCCCGCATCGCGTCATAGCCCGACCTTGTGGCCGCCGACATCGACGCGGTGGCGATGGACATCCCCAAACCTACGCCACTTGGCCCGCTGATTTTCTGGGTCCAGCCATAATCGGCCTCAACCCCGGCATTAGCGACCAAAAACAACATCCGCTTCATCCGCACCGCCTCTTCGGGGGTCATCGGCGCATAGGGGGCCTGTGCGCGGGCGCGCTCGATCGCAAGGCCGGTGGTGCCGAAATTATCGGTGATCCCACCATCCAGAAGCTTGACGAATTTCACCTTCTCGGGATCGGAATAGCTTTCCAGCGCAGCACCTTGGGCCTTCATCGCGGCAGTGGCCTCGGGGTTGTTGCGCGCCGCCGTCAGCCAATCAGGCTCATGGTAGCTGCAGGCCGAGGGATGGGCGGCCAAAACAATCGGCGTGAACACCAGCGGAAACGCCGCCGAAGCCGTCACCGCCTCAGAGATCGGCAGTTTCGACAGATCAGAACACAGCGCATCAAAGGTTTCCGGCGAGAACAGGAACGGCGTGTTGTTAGCCATATCGGTGGCATTGATCCAGGTCTTGATCTTTGAGTTTTTGCGCAAATCGCCAAAGGTCGCGTGGTGGTAAAGGGTCTCATCAAGATAGCGGCCAAAAGTGGCGCGTCCGTTGGCCCCTCCAGCCAGACCCTTCACCACGGTCAATGGATTGAACAGCGAATTGGCCATGTATTTTTCGGCATTGGTGATCAGATATTTCTCGCGGTAACCGTCCAGCCCGCGTGGGCCATAGAGACCGAACTGCGCCGCAGTAACCGAGCCGCCCGACACGCCCGACACCAGTCGCACCGAATCCAGCAGCCCGTCTTTGGTGCCGGTGATGGCACCTTGGGCCTGAAGCTCTTGCAACATTCCATAGGCAAAGGCCGAGGCGCGCATCCCGCCGCCGGAAAACGCCAGCCCGACATAAACCTCGCCCGAGCCGATGGTTTGCGGGGTCACATCCACCAAAGCCGGATTTTCTCCTGCAATCGGGGCGTTGATCGGTTGGTTCCAGGCCGCACATCCGGCAAGAAACACTAGGCTCGTCAGCAGCTTTTTCATGGGAATCGCAATAGGTCCATCTGGTCAGGAGCCAAGCTTAGGCCAGCCGATCATCAGCACAAACCCCTTTTCGACCTCGGGCAGCGTCAGATTGGCCCCATGGCGCGCCGCGATCGCGCGCACCAATGCCAGCCCCAATCCATGCCCGGCAATTCCGCGATCCCGCTCGGCACGGGTAAAGCGTTCAAACGCATCAGCTTTTATCTCATCGGGCAGGCCGGGCCCGGTATCTTGGATGCGCATCAAATGGCGATCATCGCCGGGCTGAAGCGACAGGGTCAGACTGTCCTGCGCGGTGCAATATTTTATCGAATTGTCCAAAAGATTGGCAATCATCTGGCCGATCAAGGTGCGATCCCCCAGAATTGACAGGCCAGGGGCTATATCAAGCCGGGTGACAAGGCCCCTGTCTTCGGCCAAGGGCTCATACAGGTCCCAAACCTCTTGCGCCACCGCCGAAAGATCAACCGGAACCAGACCGCCGCCATTGCCTTGATCCGCCTCGGCGCGGCTGATGTCCAAAAGTGCATCGAACACCCGAACGGCGGCCCGCATCTCGCCACGCAAATCGGCGGTCAGGGCCTCTTGCCCCTCGATCCGTGCCAGCTTTTGCGCCATGCGATTGAGCGGTGTGCGCAATTCATGAGCGATGGTGTCCGAAAGCCGGTGGGTGGCCCGGTTCAGCGCCTCGATCCGGTCAAGCATGGCATGTACATGTGATTCCAAAAGCCCGAATTCATCCGGGCTGCGCGGGCCGGGCAGACGAGCCGCCAGATCGCCCGCCGCCACGCGGTCTGCCAGATCATTGATCCGCCCCAGCCGCATCATGACCGAACGCGCGGCCAGCCAGCCGGTCAGCCCCCCTGCCGCCATCAGGGCCACGGCAAGTGCCGCCATCCCGCGCCGCAGCGCCGCAAGTGTGGCATCCACGGGCGCCAACGACCGCGCGACCAGCAGCGGAAATCCCCCCGGCAAGACCCGCGCCACCCCCAACCAGCGCGCGCCGGCATGCGAAAAACCAACGCCCGGTTCCGCCGCAAAGCCTTCGCCCGACGCCTGCAACCCCGCAGGCCAACCGGCCGCAGATCCGGCCAGCACAGCGCCGTTGCGGTCTTGCAGCACCAGCAACTCGGCAAGATTTGGCACGGCCGAGCGATACTCGATGGCCTGGCGCAATGCGATGATCCGGCGCTGATCATAAAGGGCTGCAAAGCCATCCAGATCGGCCACCAGTTGCGCATGGGTGGCCTCGGTAAGCCTTTGGCCGATCAGCCGATATTGCAGCCCCATCGCAGCCAGCGACATCAGGGTCACCGCCAAAGCCAGCATCGCTGCAAGCCGCAAAGTCGCGCGGGCCTGCCAAGGGGCGGGGCCCTGTGTCATCCGGCCAGAGGCGCGAAAACATAGCCTTCGCCGCGCGCGGTTTGAATGGTGGCCGAGCCCGCCTCTTCCAACTTGCGCCGCAGCCGCCCGACATGCACATCGACCACATTGGTGCCGGGATCGAAATGCAGGTTCCAGACATTCTCCAAAAGCTGCATCCGCGTCACAACCTGCCCGGCATTTTGCGCGAAATAGCTGATCAGCTCGAATTCCTTGGGGCTGACCGCAACGTGGGCGCGTTTCACATGCACGGTGCGCGCCTTCATGCGGATTTCCAATTCGCCAAAGGCCAGCAGGTCATTGTCCAAAACCTGCACCGTGCCGCGGCGCAACAAGGCACGCAAACGGGCGCGCAATTCGGACGACTCAAAGGGCTTGGGCAGGTAATCATCCGCGCCCTTATCCAGGCCTTCGACCCGGTTCGATGCCCTGCCCAAGGCCGACAGCACCAAGATCAAACCCGTCGCCCCCTTGGCCCGCATGGTGGCGATGGCGTCGATCCCATCGCCTCCGGGCAACATCCGGTCCAAGACGATCACCTTGAAATCTTGCGCGGCGGCAGCGATGCCTTCGGGCAAGGTGGTGACGATGACCGCCTCACAGCCTAACCCCTGCACCTCGGCGGCCACGGCAGCCGCAGTTTCACCATCATCTTCAATGATCAAGATCCGGTCCATCACACCCTCCATCCCCGGCCCATGTCAGAACACCAGAACCGCTGGGTCAAGCACATTCGCACCGCCAATCGGGCGCGGGCGCGTTCCCGTTGCCCAAGGATCGATCACCACATGCCGCGTCATCCCGTTTTCGCCTTGCAACCGCAGCAGAACTGCCTCGGAGAAACGTGCTGCCTGCAACGATTCATCGCTCAGCTCGGCCCCATTCACCGCCAATATCTTGTCGCCACTGGCAACCCCGGCGAAAAGCGCCGCCGAGTTTTCAGACACATCAACAATTTGCCCCGCCTGCCCCAGAACTATCCCCAGGGTGGAAAGCGTATAGCTGGCAATCCGGCGCGCCGCAGTGCCATCAACATCGCGCATCGCAAGGCCCGTCGTTGCCGTTGGGCGCAGCAAAGACAGTGGCAGCAAGATCATCTTGCCATCGCGCAAGATCGCCACGTCAACCTGACCTTTCGGCACGGCGGCTTCCACGGCAAAGGCCATATCTCCGGGATGGGTCATCGGCACATTGTC
>CBDUEF010000043.1:0-12579 GCA_965366095.1 uncultured Cypionkella sp.
TATGCAAACCTCAACTCACTCGATATGGTCGCCTGGTCGTCGAACAAACCACCCTTCGGTAAAGCCGGGGTGGTTGAAGAACCTCGGGCCGAAAGATCGCCGCCGTGGCGGCTGCAAGGCCACTCTCGGAATCCGGGCACATGAGTGCCTGACGGAATACCCGCCCAATCCGCTTCTTGACCAACATCATGTGGGCATACAGGAAGATGTCTGTGCTGACCCGGGAGCCGGTCCCCGGCAGCAACCACTGCCCGCCAACCGCGAGATCATCCTTTGAAATAATTCCCGGATTGAGCCACTGCATTGCCGCTTCATACTCCCCGGCTGACCTGAGGCGAGCCTGCCAACGCATCGAGCGTGGCAGGGCAAAGTCCCCGCTGCTCTCCCTATTTTCATCGACCTGTTTGGCCGAAATGGCCGGATCATAATCGATGGTTGCGGCCACAACGAACTGGCTGCCTTGATGGACGGTCGCCATATGCAGAAGGGGAATCGTTCTGCGTCGCTTTTTGGCCGGCCAATTGACCATGATGACCTGGGCATCCGTTGCGAAAACGCAACCTTCCCCCTTCAGGCTTGCAGCAGGCTTCTCCTCCCGCCACGCCGCAAATCTCAGGCATTGTTGCGCGATGAAGTCGATCTTGCTGTAGATGTGCCCATAAGTCACCCCAAGGGTCTCGCACATCCGGCTGATCGGCACCTTGTTCATCAGGGACAGGAGAAATTCGCCCGTGCTGTCTGTCTTCTTGTGGCGGCGCGTTGGGGAGCCGCCTGAAAACGTCGACTTGCAAGCCTTGCACTGTTGCCGCGAGGAGCCGGAGGCGGTTCGTCCTGCGGACCTGTAGGCTGCAGGCGCCAATTCCAAGGGCAAACCATGGTTCTGACAACCAGCCGTCGGACAGGATGCGAAAAACTCTCTCCTATACAGACGGGACAGACGCGAGTTTTCCTCGATCACGGCCTGATTGGACTTCACGATATTGAAAGTCCGGCAGGTGGGGCAGTTGTAGCTTTTATCTTCGCCGGAGCCAGTGACTGTGCCGTAGTCGGGCCCGCCCCCGAGACGGCCTCTGATGCCAAAAGGGGAGGGGAATGCCCCGAACCGCTCACAGTGAGGGTTCCGGCAAAAGTTGATCGAGAACCCTTCAGGAACCCGGGGGAAGCGCCTTTTTGCGCCTCTCAAAGATTTCTTCGGGAGATTTTCCATCGGTTTCATCCCCCGGCGAAGCCGGAAGGCCAATAAAATCAATGGAAAGCGCCGGCAAGTTACTGCCGGCGCTTTTGAAGATCACATTTATCTTAGGGGCTGGGCCCGAAGGCAGCCCTGTTTCAGATCAGGTTTTCGGCTTTTTCGGTGGGACGAACCGCTTTGACGTATCCTTGGCATCCGCCCGTGGGGCCGCTGGCCGCGTCGGTTTGCCAAAGGTTTTCCCTTCGCTTCCGTGCGACTTGAACCCGGCTGCACGGGCAGGTTTGCCCTCGCCGTCCTGAGATTTGAAACCAGCCGAGCGCGGTTTGGCAGGTGCATCAGATTTCCACCGCGGCTTAGCCTCTGCATCCCCGCGCGGCGCATAAGGCTTGCGGTCGCCATCTTCACGCTTGGCGTAGGGCTTGGCACCCTCGGCGCGCGGCGCATAAGGCTTGCGGTCGCCATCTTCACGTTTGGCGTAGGGCTTGGCACCCTCGGCGCGCGGCACATAAGGTTTGCGGTCGCCATCTTCACGCTTGGCGTAGGGCTTGGCACCCTCGGCGCGCGGCGCATAAGGCTTGCGGTCGCCATCTTCACGTTTGGCATAGGGCTTCGCGGCACGCGGTGCATAGGGTTTGGCGTCACCCTCTTCGCGCTTGGCATAGGGTTTTGGCGGGGCTGTCCGCGGCGGTTTTGGGGCCTCAACCGGAGCCAAGTCACTGGACTGCAAAGGATTGTAGCGCGGAGTATCTTCGTCAATGATGCGCGACGCTTTTGGCACATAGGCTGGCTTTTCTGCTCGCTCACGCACAGGGGCACGTTCAGCAGGCGCGCGCTCTGCCACTTTACGCGGCGCGCGTTCGGGCGTTTTACGCGGGGCGCGCTCGGGGCGATCAAGATCAGGCTCGCCCGCCATCCGCTCCATCATCACGCCGTTTTCCAACTCCAGGGTCGCGCCAAATTTGCTGGCCAGACCTTCGGCGATCTGCACGAAAGTGCGATCCTCCTGCACACGAATTGCGCCGATCCCGTCTTTGGTGATCCCGCCCGCATCGCAGATTTTCGGCAAGAGCCAACGCGCCTCGGCCCGACCGGCACGGCCAACCGACAGCGCAAACCAAACGCTTGCGCCAAATTCATTGCGTTCACGCGGCGGGGCGGCGTCACGCGGCGGGCCGGCCTGATCCGACAGCACCTCGGGGGCGGACCGGCTGGAACGCCAACCCCGCACAAAAGCGGCGGCGATCTGTTCGGCCCCAAAGCGGGCGATCAGGGCGGTGGCGGTGTCCATCTCATCGGTCAGATCCTGCGCAAGGATCGGGTTTTCGAACAGGCGCAGATCGTCCCTGGCCGTAATTTCATCCGCCGACGGGGCCGTGCCCCATTCGGCCACAACCTTGGCCCCTTGCAGCAAGCGCTGCGCCTTCTTGAATTCCGACGGTGCCACGATCAGCGCCGAAACGCCCTTGGACCCGGCCCGGCCGGTGCGGCCCGAACGGTGCAGCAGGGTTTCGGAATTGGAGGGCAAATCGGCATGGATCACCAATTCCAACCCCGGCAAGTCAATGCCGCGCGCCGCTACATCGGTGGCAATGCAGACATTCGCCCGACCACTACGCAAAGCACTCAAAGCGTTCGTGCGCTCTTGCTGCGACAACTCGCCCGACAGCGCCACCACCTTGAACCCACGATTGCCCATCCGCGCCATCAGATGATTGACGTTCACCCGCGTTTTGCAAAACACGATGGCGGCTTTCGCCTCGTAGAACCGGAGCGCGTTGAAAATCGCATGTTCGCGGTCACGCACGGCCACCGACAGGGCGCGGTATTCGATATCGACGTGCTGCTTGGCCTCGCCTTGGGCCTGAACCCGCAGCGCATCGCGCTGAAAATCGCCCGCCAGTTTCGCGATCTCTTTCGGCACGGTGGCCGAGAACATCAGCGTGCGGCGTTCCTCGGGCGAGGTTTCAAGGATGTATTCCAGATCCTCACGGAACCCCAGATCAAGCATCTCGTCAGCCTCGTCCAGAACCACCACACGGCAGTTGGATAGGTCCAGCGATTTGCGGTCGATATGGTCGCGCAGACGGCCCGGCGTGCCGACAACGATATGCGCGCCACGATCCAGCATGCGCTTTTCGGTGCGGTAATCCATGCCACCGACGCAGGTGGCGATTTTCGCCTCGGTCTGGGCGTAAAGCCATTCGAGTTCACGCGCGACTTGCAGCGCCAGCTCGCGGGTTGGCGCGATGATCAAGGCCATCGGAGTGTCAGCGTAAAGCAGTTTATCCGCCCCGCGCAGCAATTCGGCGGCCATCGCGATGCCGAAAGCCACGGTCTTGCCTGATCCGGTTTGCGCAGAGACCAGCAGGTCGCGGCCCTGAGCATCATCCTCAAGCATGGCGGATTGAACGGCGGTCAAGGATTCGTAACCCTTGGCCGAAAGGGCCGCAGCCAGAGGCGCGGCGATAGTCTGATTAATCATGTCATTTCCTGATAGGGATGCAGAACGCCCGCATCCATGAAGCACCATTGCAACGGCACCTCATTCCCTATCGCAAGCCAGCCTCCCCGCCGCTTGCCCCGGAATACTCGGGCCGAAGGGTGCCGCATACAGGGAAAGTTTCTGCTTGTATAGCCCCTGACGAATCTGCTGCCATGCCTTGACCCCGCTCTGCCAGTCGCTACCCTGCCGGCGACTCGAATTTCAGGAACCATCATGGCCCAACGTCTGCATCTCGTCTTCGGTGGCGATCTCGTCGACCCGCAAGGGAACGTCTTCAAAGACGTCAGCAAAATTCATGTCGTCGGGATCTTCCCGGACTATGCTTCGGCATTCAGAGCGTGGAAAGCTGAGGCCCAGCGCACGGTAGACAGCGCCGAGACCCGGTATTTCATCGCCCATTTGCACAAATTGCGCGAAGAGGCGATGCCGGATTCCAAGACGGATCAAATGGGGGTTTGACGGGTAAACCCTGATGGCTCTTTCCCTTGGGCGTAGACTTTACAATTTTTCCAACCGGCGCGATGCCATGCGCGCGGCCGCTTGGGGGGTGCGACCAGACGGGCGATTGATCTGGCTGCATGCTCCGGGAAATACGCCACTCGGCGGGATTATCGAATTTGCGCGCCGCCTGCACAAAGATCTGGGGGCAATCGTTCTTATAACGAGCGACACGGCGCCCGAAACTGATCATCCCGTTCTTATCCATTCCCTCCCTCCGCCGGACACCCTCAAAGATGTTCAAGCCTTTCTGAGTTACTGGAAACCAAGCCTCATTCTCGTGACCGATGGGGAAGTCCGACCAGTTCTGTTTTCGGAAATCAGCGCGCGTGGCCTGCCGTTGCTTATGGCCGAGGCCCGAATGCCCTATCTCACTCTGGGTCGTGAGGGCTGGTTTCCCGGTCTGCTTCGGGAGGCTTTACAGGCGGTCCGAGTGATTTTCGCGGTTGACGAGTCTGCGGCACGGTTGTTTCGCAATGCGGGGGCCAATTCTGTGAAGCCATCGGGACGGATGGAAGAACCAAGCTCGGCACTCCCTTGCCATGAAGGTGAGCGGATGGTGCTTGCTGATCTTATAGCCACGCGACCGGTTTGGTTGGCGGCAGCGGTGCCCGAGGCCGAGGAGGATGCTGTGATTGCCGCTCATCGCTCCGCTCTTCGTTTAGCACATCGGCTGTTGTTGATCTTGGTGCCCGATGATCCTGCCTGCGGCGATCGGTTGGCCCGGCGGCTGGAGGACGCCGAGGGCTGGACAGTTGCACGGCGCGAGTTGGAGCAGGAACCGACAGCGGAAACCGAAGTCTATATCCCAGACAGCGCCTCGGAATACGGGCTTTGGTATCGGCTGGCTCCTGTCACCTTTCTGGGAGGCAGTCTGTTTGGGAACGGTGCGGTGCGCAACCCGCTGGAACCTGCGGCGCTTGGCTCGGCTATCCTTCATGGGCCGCGTCCCGGCCGCTATGGCCCCGCTTTTGCGCGACTTGGCGTAACGCGGGGCGCGCGGGCTGTGGCAACTGCGGCGGACCTTGCCGACGCCCTCAGTGATCTTCAGGCTTCCGACCGTGCGGCGCGGCTGGCGCACGCGGCCTGGGCGATGGCTTCGGATGGGGTGGAGGTGACCGAGGAAATCCTGGCCTTGGTGCGCAGTCTGATCGGCAGTGAAACGTGACGCGCGCGCCGGCCTTTTGGAGCAAACCCACGCCGGGGCTGGCCGCGCTGGTTCTGGCGCCCTTGGGTTGGATCTATGCCGCCGCCACGGCGCGCAGGCTTCGCCGGGGGGGGTATACTGCGCTTGTGCCGGTGATTTGCGTGGGCAATATCAATGTCGGCGGCACCGGCAAAACGCCGACCACGATTGCGCTGGTTCAACACTTGATCGCGCGGGGGCAGCGGGTTTGGGTGGTCAGCCGGGGGCATGGGGGGGCGCTGGCTGGTCCGGTTCAGGTGGATATTCACCGCCACCGCGCCGATGAGGTGGGCGACGAGCCTTTGCTGCTTGCGGCCTTTGCGCCCACGGTGGTGGCCAAGGATCGCGCGGCGGGGGTGAGGTTGGCCGAGGCGGGGGGCGCTTCGGTGATCTTGCTGGATGACGGGTTCCAGAACCCGAGCGTGACCAAGACCCTGTCGATTGTTGTCGTTGATGCTGAAACCGGGTTTGGCAACGGGCGCTGTTTGCCTGCCGGGCCGCTGCGTGAGCCGGTGGCTGTTGGGTTGTCCCGGGCGGATTTGGTGGTGGCGATCGGGGAGGATGCGGCACAGCAGGGGTTTCGGCGGCGCTGGGGCGCAAAGATCGCCTTGCCGGTTCTGGCGGCGCAGTTGCGGCCCTTGGCGATGGGGATGGGATGGGCGGGCGAGCGGGTGATTGCTTTTGCGGGCATCGGGCGGCCCGAGAAGTTCTTTGCCACTCTGCGGGCCGAGGGCGCGGTGATTTTGCGGGCCGAGGCTTTGGGCGATCATGCGCCTCTCAGCCCTGCCCTGCTGACGCGGCTGGAGATCGAGGCGCTGGCCAAGGGCGCGCAATTGGTTACCACGGAAAAGGATGCCACAAGGCTGCCGCCTGCGTTTCGGGATCGGGTTCTCAGCCTGCCCGTGCGGCTGCATTTTGATGATCCAAGCCCGCTAGAGGCAGCGCTGGATCGGCTAGGACTATAGCTGTCGCACAGGTGCGCAGTTAGCAGTTTACATAAAATCAATGGGTTACTTGCGCGCGTTAACGCTTTGGCAATCTATTGATCATGCTCACCCAGCTTTGGCGCAGGCCGCGCCAGTGACAACTCGGCCCCTGAAAAGCGCATTGGGCTGCGCACACCGGGCAGTCCGCCGGGGGCGATTCGCATCTCGCGCGCGATCACTTGCGGATCGGCGAACACCTCGGCGAGATCGTTGATCGGGCCTGCGGGCACGCCTGCGCCCTCACATGCGGCAAGCAGATCAGCTTTGGTAAAGCGGCGGGTGGCGGCGGTGAGACGCGCCGTCAGCTCTACCCGGTTGGCGATGCGGTCGGCGTTGGTGAGGTAAGCCGCGTCCTCGGCCATCTCGGGCAGGCCCAGCAGCGCGCAAAGTTTGCGGTATTGGCCATCGTTGCCGGTGGCCAGAATGATCCAGCCATCGGCGCAATCAAACACCGCATAGGGCGCAAGATTGGGATGCGCGTTGCCCATCAGCCCCGGCGGCGTGCCGGTGGCCAGATAGTTCATCGCCTGATTTGCCATCACCGAGGTCGCCACATCCAACAGCGCCATGTCGATATGCTGGCCCTTCCCGCTGCGCCCGCGCTGCACCAAAGCGGCCAGAATGGCGGTGGCCGAATACACGCCGGTGAACACATCCGTCACCGCAACGCCCACTTTTTGCGGCTGACCATCGGGCGAGCCGGTGACCGACATCAGCCCCGACATGCCCTGAATGATGAAATCATAACCCGCCCGATGCGCGTAGGGGCCGGTTTGGCCGAATCCGGTGATCGAGCAATAGATCAGCCGCGGGTTGATCGCCGCAAGACTGGCATAGTCCAAACCATATTTCGCCAGCCCGCCAACCTTGAAATTCTCGATCAAAACATCGGCGTCCTTGATCAGATCGCGCACCATCGCCTGACCTTCAGGCGTGCGAAAATCACACGTGACCGAGCGTTTGCCGCGATTGGTGGCGTGGAAATAGGCGGCGGATTTATCGCCGCCGTTGTCGATAAAGGGCGGGCCCCAACGGCGGGTATCATCGCCCTCGGGGGCCTCGACCTTGATCACATCTGCACCGAGATCAGACAGGGTTTGCCCCGCCCAGGGCCCGGCAAGTATCCGGGCCAACTCGATCACCTTGATCCCATCCAGCGGTGTCATGGCTTATTTTGCCAGTTCGGCGTCCAGCACCGCTTTGAGTTTGTCATAGCTCATATTGCTGTATTTGGTGCCGTTGATCATGAAAGAGGGCGTGCCCTCGATGCCGTCGGCTTTGAAGTTGGTCTCAAAATGCGCAACCAATGCGTCAGCGGTGGCGGCATCTTTCAGGCAGACATCAATCGACGCATCATCCATGCCAGCGGTGCGTCCGATCTTTTTCAGGCTGGCAACAACGGCGTTCGGATCATCGGTGGCAGCCCAATCGCGCTGGGTGTTGAACAAGATATCGGTGATGCCAAAGTAGCGCATCTCGCCGCCGCAGCGCGCGACCATCGCCCCCCATAGGCCGAAGCGATCAAAGTAGACCTCGCGGTATTCAAAGCGCAATTTGCCGGTGTCGATGTAATCGGCCTTGAGTTTGGGAAACACCTGGGCATGAAAATCGGCGCAATGCGGGCAGGTGAAAGAGGCGTATTCGATGAAGTTGATTTTCGCATCGGCGGCGCCGATGGAAAAGTCTTTCACCTCAACGGGTTTGGCATCTGCCGCCGGGGCGGTTGCATCTGCCGCCGGGGCAGTTGCATCGGCAGCCGGGGCAGTTGCATCGGCAGCCGGGGCGGTTGCGGTTTCAGCCTGAGCGGCCAGAGGGGCCAGGGCGGAAAGATCGCTGCTGGAATTCTGGCCACTGCCCCAGACCCCAAGCCCTGCCATCAGCACAATTGCGCCCAGCGCCATGCCGTATTTCTTGTTCATGTCATCAGCCTTTTTTCGAGATGTTTCGAGATAGGATGTTTTGCGCCATGGCTTCAAGGGCCTTGCGCAAGCCATCGTCATGGATGGGTGCCGCCGTGCGCGCCGCTTCGGCCATAATCTGCGGATCGGGTGGCTTTTGCACCGGGGCTGCGGGCAGGAACTGCGCCTGACCTTCGGCAAAGCCAGTGGCGGCGGTTTGGGTCAGCAAGATGCGGGCGATGGCATTATAGCCGTAAACCGCGTTCACCTTTTCCTTGAGGCGCGGCAGGTCCATCTGCACCATCGGCGCATTGGCCGAGGTGGTCAGCAGGGTCAGCGTCGCGCCCATGCCTTCGCGGCCATAGCCGACCTTGACCGGCCTGGTGATCGCGGCCAGCGCCTCGCCCGCTATCTCGGGCCAATGGGTCAGCAGGCGGGCCACGGCAAAGCCCCGGCTTTCGCTGGCGCTGCGAATCTGATCCTTCATCAAACCCGAAGCAGGTTCAAAGCCACGCTTGCGGCGTGAGGGATCGGGCATGGGTTGCGCTGTGCGGGCCATCTGGTCCTGACTGGTTTCCTTGCTATGTTAGCCTGCAAAGGGGTGGTGCCGCCAGAGGTCTGCGCCGGGGAAAGGAATAAAGATTGCGTGAGAGTGCGGTTCTGCTGGAGTGGTATGATGCCCATGCGCGGGTGATGCCGTGGCGAGTTGGGCCCGCAGCGCGAATGGCGGGCGTGCGGCCCGATCCCTATCACATCTGGCTGTCCGAGGTGATGTTGCAGCAAACCACCGTTGCGGCGGTGAAAGACTATTTCCGCCGCTTTATCCTGCGTTGGCCAAGGGTTGCCGATCTCGCGGCGGCAGCGGATGGTGAGGTGATGGCCGAATGGGCGGGGCTTGGCTATTACGCGCGGGCGCGCAACCTTTTGGCCTGCGCGCGGGCTGTGGTGGCCGATCATGGCGGGGTGTTTCCCGATACGCGTGAGGCGCTGTTGCGCCTGCCCGGCATTGGCCCCTATACGGCGGCGGCGGTGGCCTCGATTGCCTTTGACCGGCCCGAAACCGTGCTGGACGGCAATGTCGAGCGGGTGATGGCGCGGCGTTATGCGGTGCTGACGCCGCTGCCCGATGCCAAGCCCGCGCTGATGGCGCTGGCCTCGGCGCTGACGCCCGATCAGCGCCCCGGCGATTATGCCCAGGCCGTGATGGATCTGGGGGCCACGATCTGCACGCCGCGCAACCCGGTTTGCGCGCTGTGTCCATGGCGGCTAGGCTGCAAGGCGGCGGATCAGGGCATTGCCG
Source organism: uncultured Cypionkella sp. (assembly GCA_965366095.1). GTDB lineage: Bacteria > Pseudomonadota > Alphaproteobacteria > Rhodobacterales > Rhodobacteraceae > CBDUEF01. The sequence continues at coordinate 9,564 of CBDUEF010000043.1, forward strand.
CCGATCTGCCCGCCAAGCGCGCGAAAGCGCTGAAACCCACGCGGCAAGGCGTGGTCTGGATCGCGCGGCAAGGTGAGGGCTGGCTGGTGGAGCGCCGCCCGGACAAGGGCCTCTTGGGCGGGATGCTGGGCTTTCCCGGCGATGGTTGGGACCGGGGCGGGCAGGATGGTCCGCCGATTGCCGCCCCTTGGCGGATGCTGGGCGAGGTGCGCCATACCTTTACCCATTTCCATCTGGTGCTGACGGTGCATCTGGCCGAAGTGCCGCCGGACCAAACGCCCGAACGCGGGCAATTCCTGCTCTCTCCTGCTTTGCATCCCGACGATCTGCCCACGGTGATGAAAAAGGCCTACCAACTTGCCGCAGCCCATGGATGACTGCGCCGTTGAGTTTAACCCGATTTGCGTTAGACTTTGCTGAAAACCAAAGGGCCGATGTATGACCACGATCCCCGCCGAGAAATTTGCCAGCCCCCGCATGGCGCTGCCGTTCTGGCTGTCGCTGGGCACAATTCCGGTGGCGCTGATTGCGCTGTGGCAAGGCGGGCTCGCGGTGCTGCTGTTGCCCGCCTATACTTGGGGGCTTTACTCAATTCTCGACGCGATTACCGGCAGTTACACCGAAAACGCCGATACCGAAACCCCGTTGGAACAATTGTTCTGGTATCGGCTGATCACGCTGATCTGGTTCCCGATTCAGTTCGCGCTGGTCTTTGGCATGATCTGGGTTGCCACCCATACCACCCATCTTGGGGCGCTGGAGAAATTCGGTCTGGCCTTTGGCATGGGGGTGATTTCGGGCACCATCGGCATTGTCTATTCGCATGAGCTGATGCACCAGAAACCCGCCTTCGAGCGCTGGCTGGCCGATCTTTTGATGGCCATGGCGCTGTATGGCCATTTCCGATCCGAACACCTGCGCGTGCATCATCTTTACGTCGGCACCCCGCGCGATGCGGTGACAGCGCGGTATAACGAGGGCTTTCACCGCTATTTCCCGCGTGTGCTGCGCGAGTGTCCGCGCTCGGCCTGGCGGGCCGAGGCGATGATGCTGGCGCGCAAGGGCCTGAAGGCCACGCACAGGTCTAACCCGTTCTGGCGCTATGGCGCGCTGCAATTGGCGATGCTGGCGGTGGCGTTGCTGGTGGGGGGCTGGGAGGGGCTGCTCTTGTTTGTGATTCAGGCCGGAGTGGCCGTCTGGCAGTTGGAACTGGTCAATTACGTTGAACATTACGGCCTGACCCGCCGCCATCTGGGCGAGGGAAAATACGAGCATGTCCTGCCGCGCCATAGCTGGAATTCGGCGCATCGGGCCTCGAACTGGTTGCTGATCAACCTGCAACGCCATTCCGATCACCATTACAAACCCGACCGCCGCTTTCCCCTGTTGCAAACCTATGGCGAAGATGAGGCCCCGCAACTGCCGCAGGGCTATCCGGTGATGACCTTTGCCGCAATGATCCCACCGCTGTGGCGCCGGATGATGAACCCGCGGGTGCGGGCATGGCGGCGCACGTTCTATCCCGACATTCAGGATTGGAAGCCCTATTTCAAAGGCGGCAATCCGATGCCCAAAGGCTCGGTCTAGATCAAAGGCTTGGCCGAAACCGGATGGCCCTGACGGCGCAGCGCTGTGATCATCGGCGCCAAAAAACCGCCTATCTTCTCCTCTTTTGAGGCATGGAAGGGATCGGCAAAACCCATTCTGCCGGTTCGCCGTTGCAGGGCTTTCAACGCTCTGGCGCTATGCCCGGTGATATAGACATCGCTGGCAATCTGCCCAATCCCCAGACTTTCGACGCGCTGGCAAAAATCGTGATAGGGGGCGATTAGCACGGTTCCGGGCCGTGCCTGCGCCACAATCCGGCGCTCCATCGTCGCAAGCATGTCGGGATCTGACATCGGCTTGTAGAAATAAATCACATCATAGCGGCCATAACCGTCAAATTCCAAGGCATCCTGTTGCATCACCTGTGCCGGGACCGGCATGAAATTGCTGATCAAATCCTGCGCCAAGGCAACCAGCGCGGGGGTGTATTCCAGCCCATTGGCGCGGGTGACGAAATCGGCAGCCTGCCAGAGTTTCATGCCATTGCCGCAGCCCACATCGAGAAAATCCAGATGGTCCTTGCCCAAGGCTGCGATCACGCGGCGCGCCAAGGCCATTAGTTTCAAGAACTGTGTCGAGTTGAGCGGGATATCGTTGAAATGTCCTGCGGGGGGGATTGGAACGCCAGCACCTCGGCCGTTCAGCCAGCCATGAAGGCGCCGCCACAACAGATCATGTTCGCCAAGAAGCGCGTTGTCGGCGGCCTGATCAACCCAAAGCGGAATTTGTCGGTTGCGCAACAACGTCCTGAGTTTGGCATGCAGCCTTTCCCACAGAAGCAGCCTTGCCATCAGCTCGCGTTGCCGCGCCTGTCTCGGATCGGAAAAGGGCAGCAGGCGGAACGTCGGATCCCCCAGGATTTTGTGCTGCAAATCCCGCAGGGTTGCGATTTGCAGGCGGGCGGCGCCAAGCCTGAGCGAAACCTCGGCCCGCCGCGCCGGGGGCATCGGCAAAACCATCACTGCGGCAATCTGCGCGGAGGTTTGTTCCAGTTTGGCTTCGGCAATGGAAAGGCGGCTGAAAAGATCGGTCAATTGTTGCATGAAATGGCCTTCAAGGCTGAATATTCGCCAAGGCTAGCACCAAAATCGCAATATCCCTAAGAAAAGGCCCCGCCATGTGAACATGGCGGGGCAGTGGTGCCACAGGCGGACCATGGCACGGCGTAAACTCATGTTCGCGGGGGTCATCCCGCCACCGGGTTATGGGTTAATGGCGGCGGCCCTGATCGGCCTCCATCTCGGCGCGGATTTGCTGGCGCAAGATGTCGATCGGGATCATCTTGCCATCGCGCTTGTAGTGCCAATAAGTCCAGCCATTGCAGCTTGGCGCGCCTTCATAAGCCGCCCCAACCTGATGGATCGAGCCTTTGACATCATTGCCGACCAGCGTGCCATCGGCCCGAACC
>CBDUEF010000044.1:0-12191 GCA_965366095.1 uncultured Cypionkella sp.
ATTCATGTCTTCAAAGCGCCCCAACCCATCCCCCCTTCCAACATCCCCCCGTTTCGCATACCACTCGCACACGTTACGCATACGTCCCGCATATGTTGGAATCCGATGAAACCGATCAGCCTGATGCGCTCTATTCTGACTGTCGGCGGCTGGACGCTGCTGTCGCGCGGGGCGGGGTTTGCGCGCGATATGATGATGGCGGCCTATCTGGGGGCCGGGCCGGTGGCCGATGCCTTTAACGTCGCGTTTTCATTGCCAAATATGTTCCGCCGCTTCTTCGCCGAGGGCGCGTTCAACATGGCCTTCGTGCCGATGGTCTCGAAAAAGCTTGAGGCGGGCGAAGATGCCGAGACTTTCGCCGAGGATGCTTTCAACGGCCTGGCCGCGATTCTGCTGGTGTTTTCGATCATCGGCACAATCGCCATGCCGCTTTTGGTCTTCGCCATGGCCTCGGGCTTTGTCGGCGACCAACGCTTTGATTTGGCTGTGCTTTATGGCCAGATCGGGTTCAATTACATCTTCTTCATCAGCCTTGTCGCCCTGCTTTCGGGCGTGCTGAACGCCTATGGCCACTTCACCGAAGCGGGCTTTGTCCCCGTTCTAATGAACCTGATTTTCATCGCCGCCATGTGGCTCGCCGTCTGGTTCGGCTGGAACATGGGCCTCACCCTGGCATGGACGGTTCCGGTCACAGGCGTGGCCCAACTCGCCTTCACCTATTATTCCGCCCACCGCCTTGGCTTTCGTATCCCGCTGCGCTTGCCGAAAATAACCCCTGATCTCAAGCGCTTGGCCCTGATCGCCGCCCCTGCCGTGCTGGCCGGGGGCGTCGTGCAGATCAACCTTTTGGTCGGCCGCCAGGTCGCCAGCCATACCGAGGGCGCAATTTCCTGGCTGGTCTATGCCGACCGCCTGTATCAACTCCCCCTCGGCGTGGTAGGCATCGCCATCGGCACTGTGCTGCTGCCAGACCTCTCCCGCCGCCTGCGCGCGGGCGATTTTGAGGGCGGCCGCGCCAGCTTCAACCGGGGCACCGAATTCGCCCTCGCCATGACCATCCCCGCCGCCGTGGCCCTGATCGTGATTGCCACCTCTCTCACGCAAGTCCTTTACCAGCGCGGAAAATTTGACGCGGAAGACACCTATTCGGTGGCACTGGCGCTTGCCATTTACGGCGCGGGCCTGCCTGCTTTCGTGCTGCACAAAGTGTTGCAGCCGCTGTTTTACGCCCGTGAAGACAGCCGCAGCCCGTTTCGCTATGCGCTGATCTCGATGGTGGTGAACGTGGTTCTGGCCGTTGGTCTGGTGGGCTATATCGGCTTTTCCGCGGCCGCCTGGGCCACCACGCTTTCCGGCTGGATCATGGTCGCCCAACTCTGGCTCGGCACGCGCAAAATGGGCGACGAGGCCCGGTTTGATGCCCGTTTCCTTCATCGCTTACCGCGTATTCTGGCCGCCTCGGCCCTGATGGGGGTGGCGCTGTATGCTGGAAATATCCTTCTTGATCCGTGGCTTGCAACCCACGGCCTGCGCTATGGCGCGCTCGCCATCCTGATCACCCTTGGCATCGCCACCTATGGGCTTGCGGGCACCCTGCTGGGCGCCTTTCACCTTTCGGATTTCCGCGCTTTGGGCCGTCAGCGCTGACGCAACCGATCGGCCACACGGCCCAAACCACCGGGGCTGACAACGAAAGACAGGAAGAACCCGGCCACAAATCCCGCGATATCGGCCACCCAATCCCAACCGCCGCCGAACAGCACGCCGAAAACCAACTGAATTCCCAAGAGAAATCCGATCATCGTAAAGGCGCGAAACTGGTTCACCCCGGTTCCAGCCAGCCGCACCCAGAGCAAAAAGGTAAAGGCCCCGATCAACCCGTAAACTGGTGGATAGGCCCCAAATAAGGGGGCGTGGATCTCGGGAACCACCATATAGGCTAACCCTCCGGCAATTGATGAACCGACAAACACCGCCAGCAAGGCCCACCAGCGGAAAATCTCACCGACAAATTTGCCCATCGCCAGCAAGATCACCACGGCAAACAGCGCATGCGTCATGCTGCCATGCACGAAAGGATAGCTTACAAACCGCATCAACGCATCCAGAGGAAACTGGCTGGTTTCCCATAATTGCCGCGCATAATCGGGCGCAAAAGCGTATTTTTGCAGCATCTCCAGCCGCCACCCCACCGCATTGGCGCCCCCGACTACCCCGCTCGCCCCCATACTGACAGCGAGTTCAATCGCGATCATCGGCAAGGCCAGCAGCCAGACAATCGGCGGCAAAGGGTTCAACGGCGGCGCATTTTGGTCTTGGTTCATCGCAATCTCCTATGCGTCGATTGACGCCCCTGCCCGCCAGCGATAAGCCACAAGCGCAGCATTTTCCAGATGGAGTTACCCATGTCCGAGCCGGTCCAAACGCCTCAGACCTTCAAAACCCGGATTTTCTCGGGGATTCAGCCCTCGGGCGGCCTGACCCTTGGCAATTATCTTGGCGCCCTGAAACGCTTTGTCGAAAAGCAGGAGGAGGGGATCGAGACGATCTATTGCATGGTTGACATGCATGCGATCACCGTCTGGCAAGACCCGGAAAAGCTGCGTCAGCAAACCCGCGAGGGGGCGGCTGCCTTCATCGCGGCGGGGATTGATCCGAAGCGCTCGATCCTGTTCAACCAAAGCCAGGTGACGGCCCATGCCGAATTGGCTTGGATTTTCAATTGTGTAGCGCGCCTGGGCTGGATGAACCGGATGACCCAGTTCAAGGACAAGGCGGGCAAGAATGCAGAGGCGGCGAGCCTTGGCCTTTACGCCTACCCCGCGCTGATGGCCGCCGATATCATGGCCTATCACGCCACCCATGTGCCGGTTGGCGAGGATCAAAAACAGCATCTTGAGCTGACCCGCGACATTGCGATGAAGTTCAACCATGACTTCAAGGTTGATTTCTTCCCCATCGTCGAGCCAGTGATCGAAGGGGCGGCCACGCGGGTGATGAGCCTGCGCGATGGCACCAAAAAGATGTCGAAATCTGATCCCTCGGATCAATCGCGCATCAATCTGACTGATAGCGCCGACACAATCGCCGCGAAAATCCGCAAGGCCAAGACCGATCCCGAACCCTTGCCCGATAGCCTCGAAGGCCTGAAAGACCGCCCCGAGGCGCGCAATCTGGTGAATATCTATGCCGCCTTGGCCGGACATTCGCCCGAGCAGGTGATGAAGGATTACGCCGGGGCGCAGTTTGGCACCTTCAAACCCGCCTTGGCCGATCTGGCGGTGGCGATGCTGTCACCGATCACCACTGAAATGACGCGGTTGATGAAAGACCCGGCCGAGATCGACCGGATTCTGGGCGATGGAGCTGCGCGGGCCGACAAGATCACTCGCCCGATCCTGAACCAAGTCTATGACATCGTCGGTATGATCCGCTCGCGCCCAGTCTGATGCTGCGGCGCTTCGCCCGGTTTTTGCTGTTTGTGGCTTTTGCCGCATCCTTGGCAGTGACCGGGCTGAACCTGGCGCGGATTGCCAGCAAACCCGAATTGGCGCCGCTACGCGATGCGACTCTGGCCGAGTTTGTTGCGGCCAGTGATGCGATGCTGGCCAGCGCTGCGACTCCTGCAACCCTTCAGGCCCATATTGGCAACCGGCTCTCTGAAGAGCCGCGCAATTGGCTGGCTTTGGATGCGTTGATTGATCTTGCCGGGGAACGCGGGATTGCTCTGCCGGCGTCCTTGACTGAAGCGGTCAAGATCGCACGCGAAGATGATCACGGCTACTACGCGCAAGCGACGTCTTGCGCGAAATGCGCCTATGACCCGGCGCTTTGTGCGCTGGAGCAAGTGATGGTGTGTCAGGCCCCCGTGGCCCTTACGCCGATTGGCGATATTGCCGGGATCACACGGGCGGGGGTGGCTTATGCGAGCGGCGGCGAGGTGGATCAGATTGATCTGGCGCTTTCGACTGTCGGCTTGGGGGCGACTTTGGCGGTGGTGGTGTCGGGCGGAACTTCTGGAGAGGTCAAGGCCGGGGCGGGGCTGGCGAAACTGGCGCGCAAGATGGGGCGGCTTTCGCCCCGTTTGGTTGAGATGGCCGTGACGGCGGCGCGGCGGGGGATAAATTGGGCCGGGCTGCCCGCCGTGCGATCCATGGGCGAGCTTCGCGCGGCGGTGCGCAGCGAGGAATTCGTGCCTTTGACCGCTACGTTACTGGACCTTGAAAGAACCCGGGCCGCCACGGATGTGACGACGGCATTGCATTTGTTGCCTATGGTGGATGATGCGGCTGATGCACGCCGCTTGGCACTGGCGGCTGAGGCATTGGGGCCGAAACTGGTGGGGCGGGCGGAAGTGCTGGGCAAGGCGCGGTTGTTTCGGGCGGGTTATCGGATCAGCAAGGCCGGATGGGGGCTGGCGGTGGGCTGGGTTGGCTTGATGCTCTCGTTAGCGGGTTTGATTGGTCATGCGGTGCAGGGTTTGGTGATCGGCGGGTTGCGGCGGCTGGCGCGGAGTTGAGGGCCTTGCCATTGAACGGCGCAACGGCCATGATTGCGCCGCCATGGGGAGGCCTTGATGCGGAAGTTTCTGGTCGTGCTGGATGACAGCCGGGAGTGTTTGAATGCGATGCGGTTCGCCGCTTTGCGGGCCTCTCATACGGGGGGCGGGGTTCAGGTTTTGTCGATCATCCCGCCCGAGGAATATCAGCATTGGCTGGGCGTGGCCGATCTGATGCGGACCGAAGCGCGCGAAAGAATCGAGGCGCATTTCGAGGTTTTCGCGAAATGGATGCGCGATAAAAACGGGGTGAACCCGGAATTGGTGATCCGGGAAGGCGATCCGGTGGCCGAGATTCTGGCACAGGTGCGCGATGATGCCGAGATCGGGGTGCTGGTTCTGGGGGCGGGCACGGAAAAATCCGGGCCGGGGCCTTTGGTCACCGCGATGACGCGCTCATCAGGCAGCCTTCCGATCCCGATCACCATCGTTCCTGGGGATATGTCAAAGGAACGGCTGGAAAGCATTACCTGACGTGCGACACGTGCGACAGGTATGACCTCTATATATATCAATAGGTTATGGCTGCGCGTTAACCTCGCGTTAATCTTTGAGCCATGCTTTCAGCGCATTTCGCGTTTGCAGCATTTCCTCTTTCGCACATGCAGAAACTCCTTTAGCCTAACCCATGAGGGAGGACTGACAGGAGTTTCAAATGCGCTGTACTGCCCCCGAAGTTTCCGCCGCAAAAGCCAAAACCACCGTCGTCAAAGATGAGTTTGAGGCCTATTACACGGCCGAGCCTGAGCCAAAGCTGGCAAACCCATCGCCTTCCCCAAGCCCGCTTGATCTGATGTATGCCTATTTCGACGCGGCCTGACAGCGGCGCTTGCGGCAAACTGCGTGCAATCTGGAATCGTTCCAAACTTGACTTCCGCCAATGCCGGGCGCATATCCGACTGGAATAGTCGGAGATAAGATCATGTTCATTCAAACCGAATCGACACCCAACCCTGCGACGCTGAAATTCCTGCCCGGCCAGACCGTGCTGGAACTGGGCACCGCGGATTTTCCAAGTGCTGAAGCGGCGGCAAAATCGCCGCTGGCCAATCGGATCTTTGCCACCGGGCAAGTGACCGGCGTGTTTTTTGGCTCTGATTTTGTGACGGTGACCAAGGCCGAAGCCGCCGAGTGGCAGCATATCAAACCGGCGATTCTTGGCGCAATCATGGAGCATTTCCAATCGGGCGCGGCGGTGTTGGACGGTGAGGCCGCCTCGAACGGGCATACGGCACATGAGGGGCCTGACAGCGATATTGTAAAGCAAATCAAAGAGTTGCTGGATACCCGCGTGCGCCCGGCTGTGGCGCAAGACGGCGGTGATATCACCTTTCACGGCTTTGATCGCGGGGTGGTCTATCTGCACATGAAAGGCGCCTGCGCCGGTTGCCCCTCATCGACGCTGACGCTGAAAATGGGGATCGAAAACCTGCTTCGCCATTATATCCCCGAGGTTTTGGAAGTGCGGCCCGTTGCGGCCTGACGATTGGGGGAAGCGATGAAGCCCTTGGCGATTCTGGCCTTTGACACTTCGGCGGCGCATTGCGCCGCCGCTTTGCTGTTGGGCGAGCGGGTTATTTCGGCCTATGAAGCGATGGAAAAGGGTCAGGCCGAGCGGCTGATGATCTTTTTGCAAGAGTTGCTTGCCCGTGAGGGCCTTGTTTGGGGCGACCTTACGGCAATTGGTGTGGGCACAGGTCCGGGCAATTTTACCGGCGTGCGAATTTCGGTTGCGGCGGCACGCGGATTGGCGCTGGGACTGGCGATTCCGGCGATTGGTGTGACCAGCCTGGAGGCGGCGGCCTATGGCCTGCCGCGCCCGATCACGGTGATCGAGGATGCCCGGCGCGGCGAGGTTTATGTTCAGCCGTTTACCGAGGCCGGTGCGGGCGCGGCACGGGTGATCGCTGCGGCCGAAATCGGCGCTCTCACCGGCGCGGTGACTGGCTCGGGTTGTGACGGTCTGCCTGCGGCGATGCCCTTGGCCGAAGCCATCGTCAGGATTGCCGCCACGCGAACAGGCAGCGTTCAGCCCCGCCCCGCCCCGTTTTACCTGCGCGGCGCCGATGCCAACCCGCCCAGCGACCCTCCGCCGGTCATTCTGCCCAATCCGGTTGCGCCATGCCTGCCGGGGGGATAACGGCCGAAGCGATGGCGGCGCTGCACCACGCCTGTTTCACGGTGCCGCGCCCCTGGAGCGCGGTGGAGTTTTCCGATCTTCTGGCCAACCCTTTGTGTTTCACCGTCGGCAATTTGGCGGGTTTTGCCCTTGGCCGGGTGGTGGCGGATGAGGCCGAGTTGCTGACATTGGCGGTTGATCCAATGCTGCGCCGCCAAGGCATTGGGGCCGATTTGATGGGCCAGTTTTTGGCCAAGGCCAAAGAGCGGGCGGCCCAATCGGTTTTCCTTGAAGTGATCGACGATAATGAGGCCGCGCGCGCGCTTTATCTGAAAACCGGCTTTACGGTGCAGGGTTTGCGGCGCGGCTATTATCATTTTCCCAATGGCATGAGGCGGGATGCAGTGGTGATGCGCTGCGCCCCTTGACGTCACTTATTGACCAGTCGGTAATTTTTTCGGTGGCGCCGGCAAAGCTTGCAGATTTCTGTTGACCCCCCGGCAAAGCGCTGTCCTAAATCGGCGACGCGTTGCTTGCGACAAGGCATCCGTTTTGACGCGGCGGCACAGAAATCGGTAACCGGGAGAACGATATGAGCTTGATGAAACAGCTGCTGGGGGCTTCGGCGGCCTTGGCGCTTACCTCTGGCGTGGTGATGGCTGAACCTGCGATCATTTACGATCTGGGAGGAAAATTCGACAAATCCTTTAACGAGGCGGCTTTTGCCGGTGCCAAGAAATGGGCCGACGAAACCGGCGGCACGTTCAAAGAGCTGGAGATGCAGTCCGAGGCCCAGCGCGAGCAGGCTTTGCGCAGCTTGGCCGAAGAGGGTGACAACCCGATCGTGATGACCGGCTTTGCCTTTGGCGATGTGCTGAACAAAGTGGCGCCTGACTTTCCCGACACCAAATTCATGATCGCCGACATGGTCGTTGATCAGCCGAACGTGAAATCGGTGGTCTTCACCGAGGATCAGGGCTCGTATCTGGTCGGCATGATGGCGGCGATGGCTTCGAAAACCGGCACGGTCGGTTTCATCGGCGGCATGGATATCCCGCTGATCCGCAAGTTCGGATGCGGCTATGCTCAAGGCGTGTTGGCGGCCAATCCCGAAGCCAAGATCGTGCTGAACATGACTGGCACCACTCCGTCGGCATGGAATGATCCGGTCAAGGGGGCGGAACTTGCCAAGGCGCAGAAATCGCAAGGCGCGGATGTGATCTTTGCAGCGGCTGGCGGTACCGGCGTGGGGGTTTTGCAAACGGCGGCGGATGAGGGGATTCTCTCAATCGGCGTTGACAGCAACCAAAACGGGATGCATCCGGGCCAAGTGCTGACCTCGATGGTCAAGCGGGTCGATGTGGCCGTTTACAACGCCTTCAAAGAGGGTGATGCAATGACCCCCGGCATCAATGTGCTGGATCTGAAATCCGATGGCGTGGGCTATGCGATGGACGACAACAACGCCAAGCTGGTCACCCCCGAGATGAAAGCCGCTGTCGATGCGGCTGCCGAAAAGATCAAGTCCGGCGAGCTTGTCGTGCATGATTACATGTCGGACAACACCTGCCCGGCGGCGACATTCTGATGAACGCCTCGGCGCAATTGGGGGGGCGGGCAACCGCCTCCCCAACTTTGTTTGCAATCGAGTTGAAGGGCATTTCCAAGGCCTTTGGACCTGTGCAGGCAAACAAGGATATCAATATTGCGGTGCCACGGGGCACCATTCACGGTATAATCGGCGAGAACGGCGCGGGGAAATCCACGCTGATGTCGATCATCTATGGATTTTACCGCGCCGATGCCGGAGAGATTTTCATCAACGGCAAACAGACCGCAATCCCCGACAGCCAGAGCGCCATTCGCGCCGGTATCGGGATGGTTTTCCAGCATTTCAAGCTGGTGCAGAATTTCTCTGTGCTGGAAAATGTGGTGCTGGGGGCCGAGGATGGGCCAATGCTGACCTCGTCGCTGGCCAAGGCGCGCAAGCTTTTGACGCAGCTTGCACAGGAATATGAGCTGGAGGTCGACCCCGACGCCTTGATCGAAGATCTGTCGGTGGGCCATCAGCAAAGGGTGGAAATCCTCAAAGCGCTGTATCGGCAGGCCGATATTTTGATCCTTGATGAACCGACTGGCGTGCTGACCCCAGATGAGGCGGATCATCTGTTTCGCATCCTGAACGGGCTGCGCGAACAGGGCAAAACCATCATTCTGATCACCCACAAGCTGCGCGAGATCATGGAGATCACCGACAATGTTTCGGTGATGCGGCGGGGCACCATGGTGGGCAATGTGAAAACCGCCGAGACCAGCCCCGAGCAATTGGCCGAGTTGATGGTCGGCCGCAAAGTGCTGCTGGAGGTGGAAAAAGGCCCGACAAAGGCCGGCGCGGTGGTGCTGGCGGTTGAGAATCTGGTTGTCAGGGATGACAATAAGGTGGAGCGGCTGAAAGGCATCTCTTTCGAGATTCGCGCCGGTGAGATTCTGGGCATTGCCGGTGTTGCCGGAAACGGGCAATCGGAATTGCTTGAGGCTTTGGGCGGGATCACCAAAGCCACGGGTCGGATCACGATGAACGGGGCCGAATTGCCGCTGTCGGGCGGGCAAAACAACGGCCAGACGCGGCGCGCGGCAGGCATCGCCCATGTGCCCGAGGATCGCCAAAGCCTTGGGTTGATTATGGATTTCGCCGCTTGGGAAAACGTGGCGCTGGGCTATCACAATGCGCCGGAATACCAGAAAAGCGCGCTTTTCATGGATAACGACGCCCTGCGCGCCGATACCGTTCGCAAGATGGAAACCTTTGACGTGCGCCCGCCCATCCCGACGCTGGCGGCCAAAAGTTTCTCGGGCGGCAATCAGCAAAAGATCGTGGTGGCCCGCGAAATCGAGCGCAACCCTGATCTGTTGCTGATCGGCCAACCAACCCGAGGTGTGGATATCGGCGCGATCGAATTCATCCACAAGCAGATCATCGCGCTGCGCGATGCGGGCAAGGCGATCTTGCTGGTGTCGGTAGAGTTGGACGAGATCATGAGTCTTTCAGACCGGATTGCGGTGATGTTTGACGGCAAGCTGATGGGCTTTCGCGATCCCGAAACCACGAATGAGCGCGAATTGGGTCTGCTGATGGCCGGTGTTGTGAAAGAAGAGGCCTAGGATGGGACGGATTCCACAATGGGCCGATATGGTTCTGGTGCCCTTGATCAGCCTGCTTCTGGCGGCGATTGTGACGACGCTGGTGTTGCTTGCGATTGGGCAAGATCCGGTGAATGCGTTTAATATCATGGTGAAAGGCGCGTTGGGCTCGCCCATCGGGATCAGCTATACGCTGTATTACACCACCAGTTTCGTGTTCACCGGCCTTTCGGTGATCGTGGCCTTTCATGCCGGCTTGTTCAACATCGGCGGAGAGGGGCAGGCGCAGATGGGGGGCTTGGGCGTGGCCTTGGTCTGCCTTGCGCTGCCTTGGCCGCATTGGACGGTGGCACTGCTGGCGGCCAGCCTCGGCGCTGCGATTTTCGGCGCGGCCTGGGCGGCGATCCCGGCCTATTTGCAGGCCAAGCGCGGCTCGCATATCGTGATCACCACGATCATGTTCAACTATATCGCAGCGGCTTTCATCGTGTACATGCTGGTCGATGTGTTGCGCCCGGCAGGTCAGATGGACCCTGCCTCGGCGCACTTTCCCGAAGGGGCGAATTTGCCGTCCTTCAGCCAAATCCCTTTGATCAAAGAGTTTTTTGTGCGGCTTGGCTCGGATGGATTGCCTCGTTTGGATAAGGCGGGGGCGATTGTTTACGCCAATGTTCCGGCGAATGTGACGTTTTTCATCGCCCTTGCCGCCTGTGTGGTGGTGTGGCTGCTCTTGTGGCGCACGCGGCTGGGCTATGAGATCCGCGCCTTTGGCAAATCGGAAAAGGCCTCGCGCTATGCCGGGATCAATCCGGTGAAAATCACCATGATCGCGATGCTGATATCGGGTGGTTTGGCCGGGTTGATGGCGATCAACAATGTGATGGGACAAAGCGAGCGGCTGTTGCAAAACTCGGCCGAGGGGGCGGGGTTCATCGGCATCGCGGTGGCCTTGATGGGGCGCAATCATCCGCTGGGGGTGTTGCTGGCTGCGTTTTTGTTCGGATTTTTGTATCAGGGCGGGGCGGCTTTGGGGCTAAACACCACCATCCCGCTTGAGATGCGGATCGTGGTGCAGGGCTTGGTGATCCTGTTCACCGGGGCGCTGGATCAGATGGTGCGAATGCTGTTGGTCTGGGTGTTTTCCTTTGGCCGCAAAGGGGTTGCATGATGGATTACGCAACGCTTTTGCAGATATTGGATTCCACCGTGCGGCTGGGCACGCCCTTGCTCTTGGCCTGTCTGGCCGGGTTGTTTTCGGAACGCGCCGGGATTTTCGACATCGGGCTTGAGGGCAAGATGCTGGCGGCGGCGATGGCCGCAGGGGCGGTGTCTTCGCTGTCGGGATCGGTCTGGATTGGGCTTTTTGCCGGGATCGGTGCGGCGTTGCTGTTCTCGGCGCTGCATGGCCTTGCCTCGATCACCTTTCGCGGCAATCAGTTGATCTCCGGGGTGGCGCTGAATTTTCTGGCCTCGGGGTTGACGGTGCTGATTGCACAGGCAAGTTTCGGACAGGGCGGACGGACGCCGCCGTTGCAGGGCGCCGAGCGTTTCAATCCGATTGACCTGCCCTTTACTGACACCCTGAGCAAGGTGCCGGGGATTGGTCCGTTTTATGCCGAAGTGGTCTCGGGCCATTCGATCCTGGTCTATGCCGCCTTTGCCGCCGTGCCGTTGACCTGGTGGATCTTGTTTCGCACAAGGTTTGGGTTGCGGCTGCGGGCCGTGGGCGAAAATCCGGCGGCGGTGGATACGGCGGGGGTGTCGGTGGTGGGGCTGCGCTATGCGGCGCTGGTGATTACGGGGATCCTGTGCGGCGTGGCCGGGGCCTATATGTCGACCGCCCTGCAGGCCGGGTTCGGGCGCGAGATGACGGCCGGGCGGGGCTATATCGCGCTGGCTGCGTTGATCTTTGCCAAATGGCGGCCTTGGCAGGCGCTGGGGGCGACGATGCTGTTTGGCTTTTTCCAGGCCCTGGCCCTGCGGCCCGATGTGGTGGAATCGGTGGTAGGGATAAAGGTTCCAGTGCCAGCGCTGGACGCCCTGCCCTATGTCCTGACCGTCATCGTTCTGGCGGGCTTTGTCGGCAAAGCCATTCCACCCCGCGCCGGTGGCGAGCCCTATGTCAAAGAGCGCTGACCCGCTTTCATCTGTCTGAAAATATCCTGCAGGGGTCCGGGGGTGCAAAACCCCCGGCGCCAGCCCAAAGCGAAGGCTTTTGCCATGACTGATCTGATTCAGCTGATCCAAGCGCGCGCCGGGGCAGAGCCGGTGCGTCTGGGGCTGATTTTAGGATCAGGCTTGGGGCATCTGGCGGGCAAAGTAAAAGGTGTGGCGATCCCCTATGCCGATCTGCCCGGCTTTCCGCATGTGGGG